>JBDHSR010000016.1:0-19342 GCA_039808305.1 Gemmobacter sp.
CCCTCGGCCACCGGGCGCCATTCGCCGAAGCCGGTCGCCGCCAGACGCTGCGGCGGGAAGCCGAGCGCGTCCTGCATGTAGCGCACCACCGACAGCGCCCGCGCCTGGCTCAGCTCCCAGTTGTCGCGGAACTCGCCGAGACCGGAGAGCGGCTGGTTGTCGGTATGGCCGTCCACCCGGATGATCCAGTCGATGCCGGGGGGGATCTCCGCCGCGATCTCGTTCAGGGTCGTCACCACCCCCGCGATCTGCGCCCGCCCCTCGGGCAGCAATTCGGCGGAACCCGGCGCGAACAGCACCTCGGACGAGAACACGAAGCGGTCGCCGACGATGCGCACCCCTTCGCGCCCGGCCAGAACCTCACGCAATTGCCCGAAGAATTCCGAGCGGAACTTCTCCAGGTTCTGCTTCTCGGCCTCCAGCCGCCTGCGCTCGGCCTCTTCCAGTTCGGCGCGGCGCTTCTGTTCCGCCGCCACTTGCGCCAACGCGGAATTGAGCTGCCCGCCCAGCGTCTCCAGTTGCACCTTCGCCTCGGTATCGCGGGCCGAGGCCGCGTCGAGCAGCGCCTGGAGCGAGCCGAGCTGCGTGCGCAGGGTGGCGATCTGCTCGTTCAGCAGCGCCACCCGCCGCTCCGCCTCGGCCGAGCCCGCCTCGCGTTCGGCCAGCACCGCGCGGGCGGTGTCGAGCAGATCGGCCCCCGGCGCCTCCACCCCCTGCGCGGCGGCGAGCAGGGTCAGCGTCTCCTCGGCCTTGCGGCGCTGTTCCTCCAGCGCCAGCGTCATCGCGGTGAGTTCGGTATCCGACGCCTTCAGCTTCTCGCGCAATCCCTCCAGCGCCGCCAGATCGACCAGCCGCGCCGCCTCGGCCTCGGAAAGCTCCGCCCCCTGCGCCGCCGTCTCGGCGCGCAGCTTCGCGGCCAGCGCCTCCACCGCCTCGGCGCGGGCGGCGGCGAGGCGGGCGGCCTCGGCCTGCGCGTCGATCTCCTGCCGCGCTTTGGCCAGCGCCAGCGACAGCGCCTCCTGATCGGTGACCAGCTTTTCCTGCGCCGCTTTCAGCTCCTCGACCGAAGCCGTCAGCCGCACCGCATCGCCCTGCGCCCTGTCGCGTTCGGCGATCAGGCTCGCCACCTGCGCCTCGAACGAGGTGATGCGGCCCTGCGCCTCGGCCAGCTCGCCCTCGCGCGCGGTCAGTTGCGAACTCAGCGAGGCGATCAGCCCGGCCTGTTCCTCGCCCTTGGCCCGCGCCTCGGCCAATGTGGCGCGCAGGCCCCCGACCTCGGTCTGCAAACCCTCCGCCCGCTGGCGTTCCAGCCCCAGCGCGTCGGCGAGGCTCGCCACCTGCGCCGACAGAGCGTCCAGCTCGCTATCCTTCGAGGTGATCGTCTGTTGCAGGATCGACTGCATGACGGTGAAGATGGTCAGCACGAACATCAGCACCATCAGAAGCGTCGTCACCGCGTCGACGAAGCCGGGCCAGGCCATGCTTTCATTGTTGCGGACGGAACTGCGGCGCAGGCCCATGGCTCAGCCCCGCGTTCTGAGAAGCTGGCGCACCGCCTGCGTCAGCGCGCCCAGATCGCCGCGCAGATCGGCCATGGTCTCCTGCCGGCCGGCCGAGATCTCTTCGAGAATCCGCAGAAGCTGCACGTCGATGGAACGCAGCCGCATCCGGCTTTCGGCGTCGATATGCGGCCCCCCCGCCTCGCCGGTCAGCGCGACGAGGATGCGATCCTGCCCCTCGGCGATGCGGGCGAGGGCTGCGGCCTGCGCCGCCTGTCCCTCGGCGATGCGGGTCAGCGCCGCCGCCTGACCTTCGGCGATCCGGGCCAGTCCGGCGGTCTGGTCGGGCGCCATCCGCGCGGAAAGTTGGTCGATGGCGCCCGCCAGATCGCCCAGCCGCTCGTCGGCGAGGCTGCGGCTCACATCGGACTGGGTGAACAGCACCTGAAGGCTCTCGATCTGCTGGCCGAGCCCGTCCAGCACCCCGGCCAGCGCCGCCATGCCGCCATCTTCGCCCTCGCCGGTTTCCAGCCCGATCCGGGTGATGGAGGACACCCAATCCTCCAGTTCGCGGAAGAAACGGTTCTGGCCGTGGCTGACGAAAAGCTCCAGCAGCCCGATCACCAGCGACCCGGCGAGGCCGAGCAGCGAGGACGAAAACGCCGTCCCCATGCCGCCGAGCTGATCCTCCAGCCCGTGCATCAGCTTGCCGAAGATCTCCAGGCTCGACTGCCCCTCCTGCGGGGCGAGCGAGCGGATGGTCTCCACGATGGCGGGCACGGTGGTGGCCAGCCCGTAGAAGGTGCCGAGCAGCCCGAGGAAGATCATCAGGTTGCCGAGGTATCGGGTGAAGTCGCGCGCCTCGTCGATCCGCGTCGCCACGGAATCGAGGATCGAGCGGGAAGACGAGGCGGAGATCTGCATCCGCGCCGTGCGCGGCCCGAGCAGCGCCGCGAGCGGCGCCAGCAGGCGCGGCGCGGTGGCGATGCCGGGGCGGTCCTGTACGAAGGCGTCGATCCAGCTCACCGACTGCACCAACTGCCAGACCTGCCAGAAACAGGTGAACACCCCGATCACGAAGACCGCGAAGATGAAGCCCGCCAGCATGTGATTGGCGGCGAAGATGTGGCGCAGCGTCGGATACATCAGCCAGCAGGCCGCCGCGATCAGGCCGATGGAGACCAGCATGAGCGTGACCTGCCGGATCGGCTGGCTGAAGACGGGCTGGGTGCCTTGGGCAAGTCGCGTCATGCCTGTTCCTTGGACTGCTCGGTTTGCGGCAGATTAGGCGCGCGGGCGCGGCCTGCCAAGCCTCAGGCGGAGAGTTCACGCACCCGTGCCGCCAGCCATTCCAGATCGGCGTCGCCGATGCCGAGTTCGGCCAGATGCGCGGCGGTGTTCCACAGATAGTCGCGGTTCGGGCCGCGCCCGCCCACCGCATGCGCGATGATGCGCGCCTGTTCCTCCAGCGCGAGGCCGCCGCAATATTGCACATGGTCGGGGTCGATCACATAGGCGAGGCAGTCGAGGCGCTCGCCCGCCGCCGTCACCGCCAGATGCGTCTCCAGATAGGCCGAGGAGACCAGTTCCCGGTCGCGCAGCTCGGCCAGCGTCCGGTCCTCGGCGCCCGGCTCCACCCGGAAGGCCAGGCCGTCGCAGACCGCGCCCTCCGCCCGGTCGAGCGCCAGCACGAGGCCGGGCTCCGCCTCGGTGCCGCGATGGTGGATCGACCGCATGCAGAAGCTGCGATGCCAGCCCGAAAGCCGCGCGATGCGCCGTTCGGCCACCGGAAAGCCCGGATGCCAGATCAGCGACCCATAACCGAAGACCCACATCTCTGGCCCTCCCTCTCGCCTCCCTGTAGACTGGCGGGCGGGCAAGGAAAAGGGGCGGCGATGCGGGGTCTGACCTGGGCGGTGGCGGTGCTGGGGATCGTCTGGTGCGGCTGGTGGTTCATCGGCGCGCGCGGCGCCGAACATGCGGCGGCGGAGGTGGAGCGCCAGCTCGCGGCGCGCGGGCTGGAGGTGTCGCAGCAGGGCGTGGCGGTCGCCGGGTTTCCCAACCGCTTCGACCTGACGGTGACCCGGCCCGAGGTGTTCGACCCGGCGCGCGGCATCGGCTGGCGGGCGCCCTTCGCGCAGGTGCTGACCCTTTCCTACGCGCCCTGGCGGCTGATCGCGGCTTTGCCGGAGGAGCAGGTGGTGACGCTGCCGGGGCAGGCGGTCACCGTCGGCTCCACCCGGATGCGCGCCTCGCTTTTCCTGAAGCCCCGCCCGAGCCTGCCGCTCGACCGGCTCGACGCGGTGGCGGAGGGGGTGAGCCTGCGCTCCGACGCCGGCTGGTCGCTGGGTTTCGCCTCGGCCAATCTCTCGGTCATCGCGCGGGAGGGCGGGGCGGAACTGGCCTGGCGCGTGCTGGAGGCGGTGCCCGACCGCCGGCTGAGCGCGCTGGTGGCTGAAAGCGGCCTGCCCGAGGTGGTGGAGCGTGCCGACCTTCTGGCCGACCTGACGCTGACCGCGCCGCCGGCGCTGCGCGGCGGCGGGCGGCCGGAGATCGTGGCGGTGGATCTGCGCGAGGCCAATCTGCTTTGGGGGCCGGTCTCGGTGAAGGCGACGGGGCGGGTGCAGGCCGATGCGGCGGGCTTCGCCGAGGGATCGGTCAGCCTGACGGTGCGCGGCTGGCAGACGGGGTTCGCCGCCGCCGATGCGGCGGGGCTGGTGCCGGAGCGCGCCCGCACCCTGCTGCATTCGTTGCTCGAAGGGTTGGCCGCGCAATCGGCGGACGGGGCACTGCAACTGCCGCTGGTGCTGACCGGGGGGCGGGTGATGCTCGGCCCGGTGCCGCTCGGCGCGGCGCCCCGGCTAAGGTAGCGTCAGGCGGGCGGCGCTGCGCCCGATCTCGGCGCCCGCGCGCGACAGCACCGCCTCGCCGGCATAGCCGCCCGCGGGCCAGCTTGCGCCGCGCAGCTTGCGGCCGATGGCGCGGAAGCTCTGCGCCTGCGTGCGGTCGAGCGTGATCTCCTGCGCCGCGATCTCGCCCTCCGGCCCGGTGAGGGAGAGGTGGAGCGTATCGCCCGCACGGGTGCCGTAGAGATAGGCCCAGAACACCATCGCCGGGGCGGTGCTGTCGGGGGCGGCGACGGTGCCGGCCTTGATCGCCTCGAATTCCGGGATCGCGGGGGCAAAGCCCGCCCCGATCAGCCCGCCGGGCGCATAGGCGAGGTCGGGTTGCCAGAGGTCGTCGCCGCCGGCGCCGCAGGTGGCAAGGTCGCCCGGCGCGAAGGGATCGACCACCTTTCCATCCTGCCGCACCGTCACATGCAGATGCGGAAACTCGGTATTGCCCGACAGGCCGACCTGCCCGAGCGGCGCGCCCGCCGCGACCCGATCCCCGGCTTTCACGGCGATACTGCCTTGTTTCATATGGCAATATTGCGTCTCCCACCCGCCGTCATGGGTGATCGCGACGCCATTGCCGCAATCGCGCCCCTCCAGCGGCGGGGCGGCGGGGTCGGAGACGCGGATGTCGGGCATCCCGTCGCGGATGCCGCGCACCGTGCCGGCGGCGGCGGCGCGCACCGTCACGCCTTCGCGCATCGCGGCGAGCGAGGGCAGGGCGAAATCGGTGCCCTCATGCCGGTCATAGGCCAGCGTGCCGCAGGTAAAATCCCGCGCGCCGGGGCCGGGGTCGCGGTCGACATATTGCTGGATGAAACAGTTTTCGCCCAAGGCGCAATCGAGCGGCAGGGCAAGCTCGAAAGCCCCCGCCGGGGCGGAGGCCAGAAGCAGCAGCGCCAAGCCCCGGATCGGGAGCGCAGGCGGAAACGCAGCCCCCCACCGGAGCGAAGGCCGAAAGAGCGGCGCCGGTCCGCAATGCGGAAGCGCAGGCCCCCGCCGGAGCGGAGGCCGAAGGGCCGGCCGGATCATTCCGCCGTCAGGAGCGGCGGCTTCTGCCCGGTCAGGCGCGGCTTGCCGGGTTCCTCGATGATGAGGTCGATGCGGTCGTCCTTCACCGCCACCCGCACCACGCCGCCCTTGATCAGCCGGCCGAACAGCAGCTCTTCCGCCAGCGGCTTCTTGATATGCTCCTGGATCACCCGGCCCAGCGGGCGGGCGCCCATCTTGTCGTCATAGCCCCGGTCGCCCAGCCATTGCGCGGCCTCGGGCGTCAGTTCGATATGGACATTGCGGTCCATGAGCTGCGCCTCCAGTTGCAGCACGAACTTCTCGACCACCTGCATGATGACCTCCTTCGACAGCGGCGCGAAGGAGATGACGGCATCCAGACGGTTGCGGAATTCCGGCGTGAAGGTGCGTTCGATGGCCGCCGTATCCTCGCCCTCGCGCTTGTCGCGGCCGAAGCCGATGGCGGATTTCTGCATGTCCGCCGCGCCGGCATTGGTGGTCATGATGAGGATCACGTTGCGGAAATCGACCTGCCGGCCGTTATGGTCGGTCAGCTTGCCGTGGTCCATCACCTGAAGGAGGATGTTGTAGACATCCGGATGCGCCTTTTCGATCTCGTCCAAGAGCAGCACGCAATGCGGATGCTGGTCGACGCCGTCGGTCAGCATCCCGCCCTGGTCGAAGCCGACATAGCCGGGCGGCGCGCCGATCAGGCGGGAGACCGCGTGTTTCTCCATGTATTCCGACATGTCGAAGCGCAGCAGTTCCACGCCCAGCGAGGAGGCGAGCTGCTTGGCGACCTCGGTCTTGCCCACCCCGGTCGGCCCGGCGAAGAGATAGTTGCCGATGGGCTTTTCCGGCTCGCGCAGACCGGCGCGGGCCAGCTTGATCGCCGAGGACAGCGCCTCGATCGCCTTGTCCTGGCCGAAGACCACCCGCTTGAGGGTCTTTTCCAGATCGCGCAGCAGTTCGGCATCGTCCTTCGACACCGATTTCGGCGGGATGCGGGCGATCTTGGCGACCACGGCCTCGATCTCCTTGATGCCGATGGTCTTGCGGCGCTTCGCCGCCGGGAAGAGGTGCTGCGCCGCGCCGGCCTCGTCGATCACGTCGATGGCGCTGTCGGGAAGCTTGCGGTCATGGATATAGCGCGCCGCCAGCTCCACCGCCGACTTGATCGCCTCGGACGTGTAGCGCAGGTCGTGATGTTCCTCGAAATTGGGCTTCAGGCCCATCAGGATCTTGATCGTGTCGGGCACCGAGGGCTCGTTCACGTCGATCTTCTGGAAGCGGCGGGAAAGCGCGCGGTCCTTCTCGAAATGCTGGCGGAACTCCTTGTAGGTGGTCGAGCCCATGCAGCGCAGCTTGCCGCCCTGCAACGCGGGTTTCAGCAGGTTGGAGGCGTCCATCGCGCCGCCGCTCGTCGCCCCCGCGCCGATCACGGTATGGATCTCGTCGATGAAGAGGATGGCGTCGGGATGCTCCTCCATCTCCTTCACCACGGCCTTCAGCCGCTCCTCGAAATCGCCGCGATAGCGGGTGCCGGCCAAGAGCGCGCCCATGTCGAGGCTGTAGATCGTGGCGCCCGACAGGATCTCCGGTGTCTCGCCATCGACGATCTTCTTCGCCAGCCCCTCGGCGATGGCGGTCTTGCCGACGCCGGGATCGCCGACCAGAAGCGGGTTGTTCTTGCGGCGGCGGCACAGCACCTGGATGCAGCGCTCCACCTCCGACTCGCGGCCGATCAGCGGGTCGACATCGCCCTTGCGCGCCTTCACGTTCAGATCGACGCAATATTTCGACAGCGCGGATTCCTTGGCTTCCCCGGCCTCGCCCTTCGGCGTTTCGTGCTGCGGCTCGTCCGAGCCGGTGATCGGGCGGCTTTCGCCATAGCTCGGATCCTTGGCGACGCCATGGGCGATGAAATTCACCGCGTCATAGCGCGTCATGTCCTGCTCCTGCAGGAAATAGGCGGCGTTCGACTCGCGCTCTGCGAAGATCGCGACCAGCACATTCGCCCCGGTGACCTCGGTGCGGCCCGAGCTTTGCACATGGATCGCGGCGCGCTGGATCACCCGCTGGAAGGCGGCGGTCGGCACGGCCTCCGACCCCTCGACATCGGTGACGAGGGTGGACAGGTCGTCGTCGATGAAATCCAGCAGCGTCTTGCGCAACTCTTCCAGATCGACCGAGCAGGCCTTCATCACGCGCGCGGCATCGGGCTCGTCGATCAGGGCCAGCAGCAGATGCTCCAGCGTGGCGAGTTCGTGGCGGCGGGCATTGGCAAGCGCCAGCGCGCCGTGGATGGCCTGTTCAAGGGTGGTCGAGAAAGATGGCACGTTCGGTGCTCCTGTTCCTGCGGGCCGGGGGGCGGGGGCCCGGATCCGACCTTGGCCTCATAGGATTAAAGTTCGGTTTTATTCGCGCCGCTTCAAGAGCAAATCTGTGGAAGTTCCGCTTTCCGCCGGCTTGGTTGCAAAATGTGAACGCCGCCCGGCGCGCGGGGGTCAGAATTTGTCCTTCCGGGCCCGGATCTCGGCGAAGACCGCAGCATCTTGTGCCCCGGCCATGCCGAGCGCGGCCTTCATCGCGGGATCGGAGGCGCGCAGGAACGGGTTCGTCGCCAGTTCCTCGGCCAGGGTGGAGGGCACGGTGGGCAGGCCGGAATTGCGGTCGCGGGCGATGCGGTCCATCCGGGCGACCAGCGCGGGGGTGGTATGGCCGAGGCTGGCGGCGAAGCGGGCGTTGGACTGGGTGTATTCGTGGCCCGAGCAGACCAGCGTGTCGGGCGGCAGCGCGGCGAGGCGGGACAGGCTTTGCCACATCTGGTCGGGCGTGCCCTCGAACAGCCGGCCGCAGCCCATCGCCATCAGGCTGTCGCCGGTGAAGACCAGCCGGTCCTGCGGGAAATGGAAGGCGACATGGCCGACGGTGTGGCCCGGCACGTCGATCACATGGACCGGCGCGCCGCAGATGCGCAGCCCGTCGCCGGGGCCGACCGTCCGCGAGAGCGGCGGCAGGCGGTGGGCGTCGGCGGCGGCCCCGATGACGCGGGCGCCGGTCGCCTCGACCAGGGCGGGCACGCCGTCGATATGGTCCCAGTGGTGATGCGTGAGCAGGATGTCGGTCAGCCGCCAGCCGCGCGCGTCCAGCGCGTCGAGGATCGGGCCGGCCTCGGGCGCGTCCACCAGCGCGGTGTCGCCGCTGGCCTCGTCATGGACGAGGAAGGCGTAGTTGTCCTCAAGGCAGGGCAGGGTGACGAGTTCGAGCGGCATGGCGTTTCCCGTGACATCAGATAAGCTGGCGCCAGCTTGGCCGCAACCGGACCCGCCCGCAATGCATCTCGACGTGCTCGACCTGCGCAACTTCTATTACCGGACCCAGCTCGGCCGGGTGGCGCAGCGTGCGGTGCGCGACCAGCTTGTCGCGATGTGGCCGCCGGCGGCCGGGCAGACGGTGGCGGGCTTCGGCTTCGCGGTGCCGCTGCTGCGGCCCTACCTCGCCGAGGCGCGGCGGGTGATCGGGCTGATGCCGGGGCCGCAGGGGGTGATGCCCTGGCCCGCCGGGATGGAGAATGTGAGCGTCCTGTGCGAGGAGACCGCCTGGCCGGTTTCCACCGGCCTCGTCGACCGGCTGGTGCTGATGCACGGGCTGGAGACCTCGGACTATCCGTCCGAGGTTCTGGCGGAGTGCCACCGGGTGCTCGGCCCCGGCGGGCGGGCGATCTTCGTGGTGCCCAACCGCTCGGGCCTCTGGGCGCGGGCGGATGGCACGCCCTTCGGCTTCGGCCGGCCCTATTCGCTGGGGCAGCTCGAAGGGCAGTTGCGCCGCCACGGCTTCACCCCGGAGCGCCATGTCGCGGCGCTTTACGCGCCGCCCTCGTCGCAGCGGTTCTGGCTGCGCACCGCGGCCTTCTGGGAGGGGATGGGCCGGCGCTTCGCCCCCTGGATCGCCGGCGGCGTGCTGATGGTCGAGGCGTCGAAACAGGTCTACGCGCCGACGCGCGGCGGCCTCGGCGCGGTGGTGCGCCGGCCGCTCCGGGTGCTGGAGGGCGTGGGGCAGGGCGCGCCGGAACCGGCCCTGACGCGGCGGTGACGGGCTGGGCGCGGCGGGGGCCGCAGATCGGCCGGAACCGCCGCCCCGGGGGCGATTCCCGACCGGAGCGTGCCGGTTCGGGCCGCCGTCATGGCGGAATCGCCGGAGCTTGCGGAAAGGCCGATTGTTTGCGTCGGACAGCCCGAATTTAGCCTCTGTTCACGGTTGCGGCATTGGGGAGCCTCTGCTAGAGACGCCACGACTTTGAGACGCATGGGTCCATGCGCCAACAATAGCCTCTGGCCTGCGCGACGCCCTGTCGCCTGTTCGCGCGGAGTGGAGGCAAAGCAGCGGAAGGGTTGTCGTGTCCGAAACAGCTTCGATCTCCTCCGGCATTGCCGCGCGCTACGCAACCGCGCTTTTCGACCTCGTGAAGGAGGCGAAGGGCCTGAAGGCACTGGAAGGGGATGTCGACGCGCTCGACGCCGCCCTTGCGGCCTCCGCCGACCTGCGCGACCTGATCTCCTCGCCGATCTATTCGCGCGAGGACCAGGGCAATGCCATCGCCGCCATCGCGGCCAAGGCGGGGCTGTCGCCCCTGCTGACCAATACGCTGGCGCTGATGGCGCAGAAGCGCCGCCTGTTCGTGCTGCCGCAATTCGTGGCCGACCTGCGCGCCCGCATCGCCGCCGAGAAGGGCGAGGTGACCGCCGAGGTGACCGCCGCCGCCGAACTGAGCAAGGATCAGGCCAAAAAGCTGGCCGAAACCCTGAAAGCCAGCGTCGGCAAGGATGTGAAAGTCAAAGTGGCCGTCGATGAAAGCCTCATCGGCGGTCTTGTTGTCCGCCTGGGCTCGACCATGATCGACACGTCGATCAAGTCCAAGCTCGCGGCTCTCCAGAATGCAATGAAAGAGGTTGGGTGAGATGGGAATCCAGGCTGCTGAGATCTCTGCGATCCTCAAGGAGCAGATCAAGAACTTCGGCAAGGACGCCGCGGTGGCCGAAGTCGGCCGCGTGCTGTCGGTCGGCGACGGTATCGCGCGCGTGCACGGGCTGGACAATGTCCAGGCCGGCGAGATGGTGGAATTCCCCGGCGGCATCCGCGGGATGGCGCTGAACCTCGAAGTCGACAATGTCGGCGTCGTGATCTTCGGTTCCGACCAGGACATCAAGGAAGGCGATACCGTCAAGCGCACCAAGTCCATCGTGGACGTGCCGGCGGGTGACGCGCTTCTGGGCCGCGTGGTCGATGGCCTCGGCAACCCGATCGACGGCAAGGGCCCCATCGCGGCCACCGAGCGCCGCATCGCCGACGTGAAGGCCCCCGGCATCATCCCGCGCAAATCGGTGCACGAGCCGATGGCGACCGGCCTGAAGGCCGTCGACGCCATGATCCCGATCGGCCGCGGCCAGCGCGAGCTGATCATCGGCGACCGCCAGACCGGCAAGACCGCCGTGGCGCTCGACACCATCCTGAACCAGAAGTCCTATAACGAGGCCGCCGGTTCGGACGAGTCGAAGAAGCTCTACTGCATCTATGTCGCCATCGGGCAGAAGCGCTCGACCGTGGCCCAGCTGGTGAAGAAGCTGGAAGAGACCGGCGCCATCGAATACACCATCGTCGTGGCCGCGACCGCCTCGGACCCGGCGCCGATGCAGTTCCTCGCCCCCTATTCGGCGACCGCGATGGCGGAGTTCTTCCGCGACAACGGCCGCCACGCCCTCATCATCTACGATGACCTGTCGAAACAGGCCGTGTCCTATCGCCAGATGTCGCTGCTGCTGCGCCGTCCGCCGGGCCGCGAAGCCTATCCGGGCGACGTGTTCTACCTCCATTCGCGCCTGCTGGAGCGTTCGGCCAAGCTGAACGAGGATTTCGGCGCCGGCTCGCTGACGGCGCTGCCGATCATCGAAACCCAGGGCGGCGACGTGTCGGCCTTCATCCCGACCAACGTGATCTCGATCACCGACGGCCAGATCTTCCTCGAGACCGAACTGTTCTACCAGGGCATCCGCCCGGCGGTGAACACCGGCCTCTCGGTGAGCCGCGTGGGCTCCTCGGCGCAGACCAACGCCATGAAGACGGTGGCCGGCCCGGTGAAACTGTCGCTCGCGCAATACCGCGAGATGGCGGCCTTCGCGCAGTTCGGCTCCGACCTCGACGCGGCGACGCAGGCCCTGCTGAACCGCGGCGCCCGCCTGACCGAGCTGATGAAGCAGCCGCAATACTCGCCGCTGACCAACGCCGAGATCGTCTGCGTGATCTATGCCGGCACCGCGGGCTTCCTCGACAAGGTGGCGGTGAAGGATGTGGGCCGGTTCGAAGCGGGCCTGCTGTCCTATCTGCGCGGCCCGCGCAAGGACATCCTCGACTGGCTGACCACCGCCGACCCGAAGATCAAGGGCGCCGACGAGGAAAAACTGAAGTCCGCGATCGCCGATTTCGCCAAGACCTTCGCTTGAGCGGCCTGAGGGGAGCAGAGAATGCCCAGCCTTAAGGACCTCAAGAACCGGATCGGAAGCGTCAGGAACACGCGGAAGATCACGAAGGCCATGCAGATGGTGGCGGCGGCGAAACTTCGCCGCGCGCAGGAGGCCGCCGAGGCCGCCCGTCCCTATGCCGACCGCATGAACGCGGTCATCGCGGGGCTGGCGTCGTCGGTCGGCGGTTCGGACGGCGCGCCCCGGCTTCTGGCCGGGACCGGCGCCGACCGGGTGCATCTGCTGGTGGTGATGACGGCGGAACGCGGCCTCTGCGGCGGCTTCAACACGACCATCGTGCGGCTGGCCCGCGCGCGGGCGAACGAGCTGCTGGCGCAGGGCAAGGTGGTGAAGATCCTCACCGTCGGCAAGAAGGGCCGCGAGCAGCTCCGCCGCGACCTCGGCGAGCATTTCGTCGGCCATGTCGACCTGTCGGACGTGAAGCGCGTGGGCTATGCCAATGCGCATCAGATCGCGCGCGACATCCTCAACCGCTACGAGGCGGGCGAGTTCGACGTGGCGACGATCTTCTTCAACCGCTTCCAGTCGGTCATCAGCCAGATCCCGACCGCGCAGCGGATCATCCCCGCCGAGCCGGGCGAGGCCGCGTCCTCCGCGCTCTACGACTACGAGCCGAGCGAGGAAGGCATCCTGGCCGACCTGCTGCCGCGCGGGGTGGCCACGCAGATCTTCACCGCACTTCTGGAGAACGGGGCGTCCGAACAGGGGGCCCGGATGAGCGCGATGGACAACGCGACCCGCAACGCGGGCGACATGATCAACAAGCTGACGATCCAGTACAACCGGAGCCGTCAGGCCGCGATCACCAAAGAGCTTATCGAAATCATCTCGGGCGCCGAGGCGCTCTGACGACCCGAACGGAGAAACGACATGGCACAAGCACAAGGCAAAGTGACGCAGGTCATCGGCGCCGTTGTGGACGTTCAGTTCGATGGCGCCCTGCCGGCCATTCTGAACGCCCTCGAAACCGACAATAACGGCAAGAAACTGGTGCTGGAAGTCGCCCAGCACCTCGGCGAGAACACCGTCCGCACCATCGCCATGGATGCGAGCGAAGGTCTGGTCCGCGGCGCCAAGGTGGTCGATACCGGCGCGCCGATCTCGGTGCCGGTGGGCGACGCGACGCTGGGCCGCATCCTGAACGTCATCGGCGAGCCGGTGGACGAGAAGGGCCCGGTCGTGGCGAGCGAGAAGCGCGCCATCCACCAGAAGGCCCCCGAGTTCAGCGAACAGTCGACCGAGAGCCAGGTCCTGGTGACCGGCATCAAGGTGATCGACCTGCTGGCGCCCTATGCCAAGGGCGGCAAGATCGGCCTGTTCGGCGGCGCCGGCGTGGGCAAGACCGTGCTCATCATGGAGCTGATCAACAACATCGCCAAGGTGCATTCGGGCTTCTCCGTCTTCGCCGGCGTGGGCGAGCGGACCCGCGAGGGCAACGACCTCTATCACGAGATGATCGAGTCGGGCGTCATCAAGATCGACAACCTGGCGGAATCGAAAGTGGCGCTGGTCTATGGCCAGATGAACGAACCGCCGGGCGCGCGGGCCCGCGTCGCGCTGACCGGCCTGACGCTGGCCGAACAGTTCCGTGACCAGTCCGGCACCGACGTGCTGTTCTTCGTCGACAACATCTTCCGCTTCACGCAAGCCGGTTCGGAAGTGTCGGCGCTGCTGGGCCGTATCCCCTCGGCCGTGGGCTACCAGCCGACGCTGGCGACCGACATGGGCGCGCTGCAAGAGCGGATCACCTCGACCAAGAACGGCTCGATCACCTCGGTGCAGGCGATCTACGTTCCGGCCGACGACCTGACCGACCCGGCGCCGGCGACCTCCTTCGCCCACCTCGACGCCACCACCGTGCTGTCGCGCGCGATCTCGGAACTCGGCATCTATCCGGCCGTGGACCCGCTCGACTCGACCTCGCGGATGCTCGACCCGCAAATCGTGGGGCAGGAGCATTACGACGTGGCGCGTGAGGTGCAGGGCATCCTGCAACGCTACAAGTCGCTTCAGGACATCATCGCCATCCTCGGGATGGACGAACTGTCGGAAGAGGACAAGCTGACGGTGTCGCGCGCCCGGAAGATCCAGCGTTTCCTCAGCCAGCCCTTCGACGTGGCGAAGGTCTTCACCGGCTCGGACGGCGTGCAGGTGCCGCTGGAAAAGACCATCGCCTCCTTCAAGGCCGTGGTCGCCGGCGAATACGACCACCTGCCGGAAGCCGCCTTCTACATGGTCGGCGACATCGAGGAAGTGAAGGCCAAGGCCCAGAAACTCGCCGCGGCTGCGGCGTAAGGGGGCATAGATGGCCAATACCCTGCAATTCGACCTGGTGTCGCCCGAACGGAAGCTCGCTTCCGTTCAGGCCACCGAGGTGCAGATTCCGGGGACCGATGGCGACATGACGGCGATGGAGGGGCATGCCTCCACCATCACCACCCTGCGCCCCGGCATCCTCAAGGCGGTCGCGCCGCAAGGCACGCAGGCCTTCGCCGTGACCGGCGGCTTCGCCGAGATCACGCCCTCGGGCGTCACCGTGCTGGCCGAACGCGCCATTCCGGTGGAAGACCTGTCCGGCACGATCCTCGACCAGCTGGTGCAGGAGGCGCGCGACCTGCTCGCCATCGCTCCGGCCGACCAGAAGGACACGGCGGAAAAGACGCTGAACGACCTGCTCGCGCTGCGCAATCACGTCGCGCATTGAGCCCAGCCGCGATTGTGGCACGAAGGCCCCGGGAGATCGGGGCCTTTGTCATTGGATTTGCTGGATTTCGCCAGATTTCGCCTGTAGCTTGCCCGCCGGGGAAAGAGAGGCCGCATGAAACGCTTCAACACCAGCGCCTTCGGCATCGTGCAGGGCAGCCGCGTGCTGTTCTCCGATTTCGCGGATGGCGGCGTGATGTGGACGGGGCAGGGGCCGCGGGAAAGCCGCTTCATCGTCACCTTCAAGGAACCGTTCCTGGAGGCGCCGGCGGTGATGGTCGGCATCTCGATGTGGGACATGGACCACAAGCACAATTCCCGCGCCGACATCACCGCCGAGGCGGTGACCGAGACCGGCTTCCATATCGTGTTCCGCACCTGGGGCGACACCCGCGTCGCCCGCATCCGCGCCGACTGGACGGCGATCGGCCCGGTGCGCGACGAGGACGACTGGCAGCTTTACTGAAAAAGGCCGCCCTCGGGCGGCCTTCGGCTCCCCCGAGCGGAGTCGCGAATGTCTTGCGGGAAAGCCGCCCTCAGCTCCGCTGGTAGATCCCTTCGTAGATCGGCACCAGCGTGTCGGTCTCGAACAGCGACGACACCGAGGTGCCGTGCCAGGTGTTGAGGATCGCCTGCGCGAACATCGGCGCGGTGGGCACGATGCGGATATTGGGGCAGTTCTTCACCGCCTCGGTCGGCTCGATGGAATCGGTGATGACCAGCGATTTCATCACCGAATTCTGCACCCGCCCCACCGCCGGGCCGGACAGCACGCCATGGGTGATATAGCTGTGGACCTCGGTCGCGCCGGCCTCGATCAGCGTCTCCGCCGCCTTGCAGAGCGTGCCGGCGGTGTCGCAGATGTCGTCGACGATGATGCACTTGCGGCCCTTCACATCGCCGATCACCGTCATGCCCGCCACCTCGCCCGCCTTCTCGCGGCGCTTGTCGACGATGGCGAGGGGGGCGTTGATGCGCTTGGCGATCTCGCGCGCGCGGGCGACGCCGCCGACATCCGGCGAGACGATCATCAGCTCGTCCGTCTGGCCGTTGAAGTGATGCTCGATGTCGAGGCTGAAGATCGGGCTGGCATAGAGGTTGTCGACCGGAATGTCGAAGAAGCCCTGGATCTGCGCCGCGTGCAGATCGAGCGTCAGGATGCGGTCGATCCCGGCCTCGGTCAGCAGGTTGGCGACCAGTTTCGCGCTGATCGGCGTGCGGGCCTTGGCGCGGCGGTCCTGCCGGGCATAGCCGAAATAGGGGATGACGGCGGTGATCCGGTCGGCCGAGGAGCGGCGCAGCGCGTCGGCGATGATCAGCAGCTCCATCAGGTTGTCATTGGCCGGGTTCGAGGTCGGCTGGATGATGTACATGTCCTCGCCGCGGACATTCTCGTAGACCTCGACGAAGATCTCCTGGTCGTTGAACCGCTCGACCCGCGCGTCCACCAGCCCGACCTGCATGCCCCGGTGCATCGACATGCGCCGGGCGATGGCATTGGCGAGGCTCCGGTTCGCATTGCCGGAGATCAGCTTCGGTTCGGTCATGGCGGCCATGGGTCAATCATCCTGTGAACGGGGCCGGAGGAGGCGGCCCGGAGATTCGCGCCGGGGCGTTAGCGTTGACACCGCTTATCACCCGGCTAGGGTCGGCGCAAACCACCCGAATGGAGGGATGCCGGATGATCCGCATCGACTATTTCTTCAGCCCCGTCTCGCCGTTCTGCTATCTGGCGGGCCTGCGGCTGGAGGCCATCGCGGCGCGTCACGGGGCGGAGGTGCTGTACAAGCCGGTCGATCCCGCGGCGCTCTTCGCCCGCACCGGCGGGCTGGCCCTGCCCGAGCGGCACGAGAGCCGGCGCAGCTACCGGCTTCAGGACCTGCGGCGGCAGGGTGCGAAACACGGGCTGCCGATCCACCCGCAGCCCGCCTTCTGGCCGGTCAACCCGGCGCCCGCCGCCTATGCCATCATCGCGGCGCAGGCGGCGGGGGGCGGCGATGTGGGCGCGCTGGCGCATGGGCTGGCCCGCGCCTGCTGGGCCGAAGAGCGCGACATCGCCGATGACGCGGTGATCCGCGATGTGCTGGAACGGTCCGGCTTCGATCCGAAGGTGGCCGACCGGGGCATGCTCTCGGCGGCCGAGACCTATGCGGTGAACCTGGAGGAGGCGGTGTCGCGCGGGGTGTTCGGCGTGCCGTTCTATGTGGTGGGCGAGGAGCGGTTCTGGGGCCAGGACCATCTGGAGGATCTCGACCTCCATCTGGCGGGGAGGCTCTGATGCAGGAGGTTCTGGGCGGCCATCCGACCGCGTTCCGGCATTGGGATCACGGGCCGCGGCAGGCGCTGGCGCTGCATTGCTCGCTAGCGCATGCCGGGGCGTGGTCGGGCGTGGCGGCGGCGCTGCCGGGGGTCTGCCTCACCGCGCCGGATCTGCCGGGCCATGGCCGCAGCGCCGACTGGGATCCGGCCACCGATCTGCACGCCACCGCCACCCGTGTGGCCGGCGCGCTGGCCGAGCGGATCGGCGCGCCGCTCGACCTGATCGGCCACAGCTTCGGTGCCACGGTGGCGCTGCGGCTGGCGCTGGAGCGCCCCGATCTGATCCGCACGCTCACGCTGGTGGAGCCGGTGCTGTTCGTCATCGCGCGCGGCACGCCGGCCTTCGACGCCTTCGTCGGCGATTATACCGATGTGGAGCGGCGGATGGCGGGCGACCGCGAGGGGGCGGCGGCGCTGTTCCATCGCGGCTGGGGATCGGGAGCCTTCGACCGCCTGCCCGAGCCGCAACGGCGCTACATGATCGAACGCTTGCCGCTGGTCGGCGCGCAGAACGATGTGCTGCTGCATGACGTGCCGGGCCTCACCGCGCCGGGGCGGCTGGAGGGCTTCCGCCCGCCGGTCCTGCTGGTCGAGGGGGCGGAGAGCCCGCCGGTGGTGGCCGCCATCCACGACGCGCTGGCGGCGCGGCTGCCGGATGCGCGGCGGCTGGTGGTGCCGGGCGCGGGGCATATGGTGCCGATCACCCATCCCCGCATCGTGGCCGCCGCCATCGTCGATCTGTTCGGCTCAGAATAGCGCGAGGAAGGCGTCGACCTCGGCCTCGGTGGTGGCCCAGCTTGTGACCAGCCGGGCGCCCTCATGGCCGGCGGGGGCGGGCATGTCGTAGAAGGCGGCGCCCCCGGCGCGCAGCCGCGCGGCGGTGCCCGGCGCCCAGAGCGGGAAGAGGATATTGGCCTCGACCGGATGGGCCAGCGTGACGCCGCGCGCCGCCAGCCCCCCGGCCAGCCGCGCCGCCATCGCATTGGCATGGCCCGCCCAGGCGCGCCAGCGGTCGCCCTCCAGCATGGCCAGCATCTGCGCCGCGAGGTAGCGGCCCTTGGAAAACAGGTGCCCGCCGCGCTTGCGCCGCAGCTCGAACTCCCAGGCTTTCGCCGGATCGAAGATCACCACCGCCTCGACCCCCATCAGCCCGTTCTTGGTGCCGCCGAAGGAGAGCACATCCACCCCGGCCCGCCAGGTCAGGTCGGCCGGCGCGGCGCCGCTGGCCGCCGCCGCATTGGCGAAGCGCGCGCCGTCGAGATGGACCGGCAGGCCGGCGGCCTTGGCCACCCCCGCCAGCGCCGTCGTCTCGGCCGCCGAATAGAGCGTGCCGGCCTCGGTCACATTGGTGAGCGAGACCATGCCGCGCTGCACGTTGTGCAGGCTCTCGCCGGTCGCGGCGATGGCCGCGCGCAGCGTCTCCGGCGCCAGCCGACCATGCGCGCCCGGCAGCGTCACCAGCTTGGCGCCATGGGTGAAGAATTCCGGCGCGCCGCATTCGTCCACCGCGATATGCGCGAGCTCATGGCAGAACACCGCGCCCCAGGGCGGGCAGAAGCAGGCCAGCGCCAGCGCGTTGGCGGCGGTGCCGGTGGCGACCAGATGCACCGCCGCCTCCGGCGCCGCGAGGATCTCGCGCAGCCGGTCCTGCACCCGCGCCGTCAGGTCGTCGGCGCCATAGCCGCTTGTATAGCCGCCATTCGCCTCGGCCAGCGCGCCCAGAACCTCGGCCGGAACCGGCGCGGCATTGTCGGAGGTGAAGAACATCAGAGGCCCTCTTCGATGATGTAATTGTCCCACTCGTCCTCGGTGACCTCGTATTCCGGCACCGTGCGGCCGCGCATCGAGATCCCCGCCGCATGGACGCTTTCCGGGTCGCCCGTCAGCAGCGGATGCCAGTCCGGCAGCGGCTTGCCCTCATGGAGCAGCCGATAGGCGCAGGTGCGCGGCATCCAATAGGCGATCTTGGGCAGCGCCTGCGGGGTGAGTTGCACGCAATCGGGGACGAACTGCTTGCGGATCGGATATTGCGTGCAGCGGCAGGTCTCACCGTCGAGCAGGCGGCAGGCGACGCGGGTGAACTCGATCTCGCCGGTATCCTCGTATTCGATCTTGTTCAGGCAGCATTTGCCGCAGCCGTCGCAGAGCGCCTCCCATTCGGGGGCGGTCATCTTCTTCAGGGGAACGGTTTCCCAGAACCGGGGGCGGAGCTTGGACATGGGCGGGAAGATGCGCCCTGGGGCGGCAAAAGGGAAGGGCGCGGCACCACACTTCCGCAGATTCGCGCGACGGATTGCGCGGCCTAGCCGGCGAGGATCGCCCGCGCCTTGGCGCAATCGGCGTCCATCTGCGCCACCAGCGACTCCAGCCCGTCGAA
>JBDHSR010000017.1:0-18904 GCA_039808305.1 Gemmobacter sp.
ACCGCGCCCGCGCGGCGCAGGCCATGGGGGCGGAGGCCGCGGCGCTGGTCACCGTCAACCAGGTGCATTCCGCCGAGGTCTTCACCGTCACCGCGCCGGCCTCCGGCCCGGCGCCCCGGGCGGATGCGATGGTGACGGCGACCCCCGGCCTCGTGCTGGGCGTGCTGACCGCCGATTTCCAGCCGGTGCTGTTCGCCGACGCGAAGGCCGGCGTGATCGGCGCCGCCCATGCCGGCTGGCGCGGCGCGAAGGACGGCATCCTGGAGGCGACGCTGGAGGCGATGGAGGCGCTCGGCGCCGAACGCGGGCGGGTGGTGGCGGTGATCGGCCCGACGATCAGCCAGGCGGCCTACGAGGTCGGCCCGGAATTCCTCTACGCCTTTCTGGACGACGACCGCGAGACCGCCCGCTTCTTCGCGCAGGGCAAGGGCGACCGGGCGCTGTTCGACCTGCCGGCCTATGCGCTCTGGCGCTTGCGCGCGGCGGGGGTCGGCCATGCCGAATGGACCCGGCACTGCACCTATTCCGACCCGGAGCGATTCTATTCCTACCGCCGCACCACCCATCAGGGCGACGCGGATTACGGCCGGCTGATCTCCTGCATCCGGTTGTGACCGTCGCGGGATTGCCGCAATTCTGGAAACAGTCTTGCGGCGCATTTCCGGGGATCCAGCGGATTTTCCCTGAATTTCATCGAAATCCGCGACAATCGGCCATTGCGCCTTCCGCCACAATCCGGGCAGCATGGCACGGACCGTGCCACAATCCTCGACAAAACCCTGCCGCAATGCGCTGCCAGAGTGTTTCCAAGGTCAAAAGGCCCATGGGGCAGAGCGGAACGGGAAGGACGGACAGATGAAAAAGGAACGGCGCTGGCTGAAATCGGTGATCGCGGCTTCGGAGCAGCCGCACCCCGCCCTGCCCTGGGCGCGCGGCGCCCGCCGCAAGCCGGCCGCGCTGAAGGCCCCCGCCGCCAAGGCGCCCGCCCAGGCCGCACGCTGACACCTCCACGGTCCCGAGGGACCGCAGCCCGCCCCGGCATGACAGGGGCAAGGAAAGGCCGCGCAGGCAGAGGCGCGGCCTTTCTCTTTGCCGATTCGGCGCCCGCGGCGCGGCCTTCGGCCCTTTCCCCGCCCAGATTCAGACCGGGGATGGAAACAATGCCGCGTTGCGCCGCCGACTGCGCGCATCGCTGCCACAAAAATGCGAAAACTTTGACAGACCGCCCGAATCCCGCCATCTTCGCCTTAGTCCAGACGAGATCGGACGGCGGAGCGGTAAGTCCTTGCCCCTTTGGCACCCCCCGTCCGGTGCCGGCCCATGGGTCGGCTCAGGTTGTGTAGCTCAGTGCGGGCGGCCCCGCTGCGATCCTCTGCGCAGCATTCATGGGGCCGCCTGTCTGCATTGGATGCACGGCTTGCCAGCCGGGATGTCCGCCCCAGCGGCAGCGCGGCGGCGGGCGTTCCGGCCCGGCAAGCGGAAACACCACGACAGACGCAAGTGCCACAGATTCAGGCGCTGCGGTTCAGCCGCGCTTCCAGCACATCGAAGGGCAGGCCCGGCTCGTCCTTGGCGCAGCGGATGACGAGGCTGGTCTTCACCGAGGCCACGTTATCGGCCGCCGTCAACTCGGCGGTCAGGAAGCTCTGGAAAGTGGAGAGATCGGGCGCCACGCATTTCAGGATGAAGTCGATCTCGCCGTTCAGCATATGGCATTCGCGCACCAGCGGCCAGGCGCGGCAGCGCGCCTCGAAGGCGGTCAGATCGGCCTCGGCCTGGCTTTGCAGCCGCACCATGGCGAAGACCTGCACCTCGAAGCCCAGCTCGCGCGCGTCGACATCGGCGTGATAGCCCTTGATGTAGCCCGCCTCCTCCAGCGTGCGCACCCGGCGCAGGCAGGGCGGCGCCGAGATGCCGACGCGCTTGGCCAGCTCGACATTGGTCATCCGCCCGTCGGCCTGAAGCTCGGCCAGGATGTGGCGGTCGATGGGATCCAGTCGGTGCCCGGCCATGCAAGTCTTTCCTCGGTGTCGCGCCCGTCGCTTCCGTGGCTCGGGCGTCTTGTTCGCGCGGACATTATGATTTCGCCGCCCCGGACGCAATATTGTTTCGCCAAATGACGCCGATCCGGAACGGCACCGGCGGGATTTGCCTCCGGCCACGGCCCGGCCTATATGGGGTCGGTCAGGGAAATGAGGGCATCATGGGCGAGACTCGGCATACGCGGCTTCTGATCATCGGCTCCGGCCCGGCGGGATATACCGCCGCCGTCTATGCCTCGCGCGCGATGCTGGCGCCGGTGCTGGTGCAGGGCCTGCAACCGGGCGGGCAGCTCACCATCACCACCGAGGTCGAGAACTGGCCCGGCGATACCGAGGTGCAGGGCCCCGACCTGATGGTGCGGATGGAAAGCCATGCCCGCGCCATGGGGGCCGAGATCGTCGGCGATTACATCACCGCGCTGGACCTGCAAGCGCGGCCCTTCGCCGCGCAAGGCGACAGCGGCACCACCTATACCGCCGATGCGGTGATCCTCGCCACCGGGGCGCAGGCGAAATGGCTCGGCCTGCCGTCCGAGGAGAAGTTCAAGGGCTTCGGCGTCTCGGCCTGCGCCACCTGCGACGGCTTCTTCTATCGCGGCAAGGAGGTCGCGGTGATCGGCGGCGGCAATACCGCGGTCGAGGAGGCGCTGTTCCTGACCAATTTCGCCAGCAAGGTGACGCTGATCCACCGCCGCGACTCCCTGCGCGCCGAGAAGATCCTGCAAGAGCGGCTGTTCAAGCACCCCAAGGTCGAACTGCTGTGGAACCATGAGGTGACCGAGGTTCTGGGCACCGAGGCGCCGCTCGGCGTCACCGCCGTGCGCACCCGCGACGTGCGGACCGGCGAGACCACCGACCTGCCCTGCGCCGGCTTCTTCGTGGCGATCGGCCATGCCCCGGCCTCGGAACTGGTGAAGGATCAGCTGGAATTGCACAATGGCGGCTATGTGAAGGTGGAGCCCGGCAGCACCCGCACCTCGATTCCCGGCGTCTTCGCGGCGGGCGACCTGACGGATCACCTCTACCGGCAGGCGGTCACCTCGGCCGGCATGGGCTGCATGGCCGCGCTCGACGCCGAGCGCTGGCTGGCCGGGCACTGAATGCTGCCGCATCAGGCCGCGATCCGCGAGCTTTTCGTCTCGGCCGAGGCGGCGGAGGCGTTGCACCGCGACGCCGCCGATCTGGCGGCCTGGGATCTGACGCCCCGGCAACTGGCCGAGCTCGACCTGCTGCTGCATGGGGGCCTCTATCCGCTGAAGGGCTTCGTGACCGAAGCGGATCACGGCAGCATCGTCGAGGGGATGCGGCTGTCGCACGGCCTGCTCTGGCCGGTTCCGGTCGCGCTGGACGTGCCGGAGCGCTTCGCCGCCACGGTCGAACCCGGTGACGACATCGCCCTGCGCGACGGGAGGGGCGGTATTCTGGCGCTGCTCTCGGTCACCGACAAATGGCGCCCCGGCTCCACATCGCGCGGCAGCGGCACGGAGCCCGCCGGCCCGGTCCGCCTCGGCGGCCCGGTGAGCGGGTTGCGCGCCCCCGATCTGCCCATGCGGCAGACCCCGAACACCCTGCGCGCCCTGTTCCGCCGGGACGGGATCGGGCGGGTGGTGGCCATCCCCGCCGGGCAGGCCATTCCGCCATATCTCGCCGGCGCTCCCGGCACCGCCCTGCTGGTGCAGCCGGCGGACATGGCCGCTACGCTGCCGCCGAACGCCATCCCGCTGCCGCTGCCCATCGCCCCGGACGCGACCGGACCGCGCGGCAGGCTGTGGCAGGCGCTGCTCCTGCGCAATCACGGCGCGACCCATCTGCTGCCGGCCCCCGACGACCCGCCCGAGCTTCTGCGCCTCTACGCCGAAACCGGCCTGACGCCGCTTGCCCCCGATCAACCCTGAAGAGAAAGACGGCGCCGGAGCCATACTCCGGCGCCAGCGCTGTCAGCCGTTCAATGCGCGCTCACCGGCGCGAGGTCGTTCTGCCGGGCGATGACGAAGGCCAGCGCCCGGTCGCGCACCAGCGCCAGCCGCTCGCCATCCGGGCGATGCAGCGCGTAGAGCGTCTCGATCCCGCCGGCCTGCGCCCGGATCTCGTCGGGGAGTTCCGCCACCGGCACCGGGCGGACATAGACGATCCGCGCCTCGGTTTCAGGAAAGAAGTCGACTTTGGTATCCATGATCGTGTCCCCTCACTTCGCCTCGATCCGCTTGACGGGCGGCACCGGAGCGCTGTCCGCGCGGCCCGAACGGATCGGAATGGTCTGCACCACGGTCTCCGGCACGACGCGCCGGAGATCAACATGCAGCAGCCCATGCTCCATATGGGCGCCCGCGACCTCCACCCCGTCGGCCAGCACGAAACTGCGCTGGAAGGCGCGGCTGGCGATGCCGCGATGCAGGAAGACGCGGCCCGCCTCCTCCTCGGCCTGACGGCCGCGGATCACCAGCTGCCGGTCCTCGACCGTGATCGCCAGCTCCTCCTCGCGGAACCCCGCGACGGCCAGCGTGATGCGATAGGCGTTCTCCGCCACCGCCTCGATATTAAAGGGGGGATAGCCGTCCCCCGACCCCTTCGCCGTCCGTTCGACCAGCCGTTCGAGCTGCTCGAACCCCAGCAGATAGGGATGGGATCCGAAACTGATCTTGGTCATCGACTTGCCCTTGCATAAGCGACATATCGCACCGGGACCCCGCTCGCGGCCGCCCCGGCCTGTCCCGAATATGGGTGCCGCAGCACCCGCGCGCAAGCCCCGCCCGCTGCGCGGATTTCTTCCCAAAGCGCCGGAAAAAGACTATATTTGTCAGACAGCAAGCCAACGACTCACACGCGCCGCACGCCGTCAGGATCCATCATGAACGTCTCGACCCCGATGAACGCCTCTCTGGAGCTCAATTCCGACGAGATGCTGCGCATCCGGCTCGAGGTGCTGCGCCGCGAACACCGCGACCTCGACGAGGCGATCGCCGCGCTGGAAGGCACCGGCCGCCCCGACCAGTTGACCCTGCGCCGCCTCAAGAAACAGAAGCTGGCGCTGAAGGACCAGATCGTGAAGATCGAGGACCGCCTGATCCCCGACATCATCGCCTGACCCGCGCCGCGTACCCTCGGCAACCGGGCAAGGGGGCTTTCCGCCCCCTCTTGAGCGCTGCGCGCTCAATTCACCCCCGAGGATATTTTCAGACAGAAAATAAGCCCAGGCGCGCGCTCCTTGCATTTTCTGTCGCCAAATATCCTCGG
This sequence comes from Gemmobacter sp., assembly GCA_039808305.1. Classification (GTDB taxonomy): domain Bacteria; phylum Pseudomonadota; class Alphaproteobacteria; order Rhodobacterales; family Rhodobacteraceae; genus Gemmobacter. The sequence continues at coordinate 5,277 of JBDHSR010000017.1, forward strand.
GGGGAGGCCCCGCAGGGGCCGTGGGGGGCAGACAGCCCCCCTGCGACGGCGCTTGCCCCGCGCCCCGCTCCACGGTAAAGCGCCCATGAAAACCCGAGGGGGAAACGCCATGGCGGTCGAGGTCGGCATCATCATGGGCAGCCAGTCCGACTGGCCGACGCTGCGCGAGGCGGCGGCGGTGCTCGACGAGCTGGGCGTGCCCTACGAGGCGAAGATCGTCTCGGCCCATCGCACGCCGGACCGGCTCTGGGCCTATGGCAAGGCGGCGGCGGGGCGTGGGCTGAAGGTGATCATCGCCGGCGCTGGCGGGGCGGCGCATCTGCCGGGGATGATGGCCTCGAAGACCCGGCTGCCGGTGATCGGCGTGCCGGTGCAGACGAAGGCGCTGTCGGGCGTCGACAGTCTTTATTCCATCGTGCAGATGCCGAAGGGCTATCCGGTCGCCACCATGGCGATCGGGGCGGCGGGGGCGGCCAATGCCGGGCTGATGGCGGCGGGCATCCTCGCGCTCGGCGATCCGGCGCTGGCGGCGCGGCTCGACGCCTGGCGCGAGGCGCTTTCCGCCTCGATCCCCGAGGAACCCGTTGACGAATAGGCCCGGAGCGGGCGCCGTGCCCCGGGTATCAGGGGCTGGGACATGACCATGACGACCCCCCTTCCCCCCGGCTCGGTGATTGGCATCCTCGGCGGCGGGCAGCTCGGCCGGATGCTCTCGGTCGCCGCCGCCCGGCTCGGTTTCCGCAGCCATGTCTACGAACCGGCGCCGGCGCCGCCCGCCGGGCATGTCGCCGACCGGGTGACCACCGCCTCTTACGACGACGCGGCGGCGCTGGCGGCCTTCGCCGCCTCGGTCGATGTGATCACCTACGAGTTCGAGAATATCCCGACCGCCGCGCTCGATGTGCTGGAGGCGGCGCGACCGATCCGGCCGAACCGTCGCGCGCTCGCCGTCTCGCAGGACCGGATCGCGGAGAAGGATTTCCTGACCGGGCTCGGCCTCGCCTGCGCGCCCTATGCGGCGGTCGGCGGGATGGCCGATCTGCGGGCGGCGCTGGCGCGGATCGGCGCGCCGGCGATCCTGAAGACCACCCGGCTCGGCTATGACGGCAAGGGCCAGTTCCGGCTGGCCGGCCCCGAGGATGCCGAGGCCGCGCTGGCGGCGATGGGCGGCGCGGCGGCGGTGCTGGAGGGGTTCATCGACTTCTCGCACGAGGTCTCGGTGATCGCGGCGCGCGGTCTCGACGGCTCGGTCGCCTGCTACGATCCCGGCGAGAACGTGCATCGGAACGGCATCCTGCACACCACCACCCTGCCCGCCCGGCTGAGCGCCGCGCAGCGCGCCGACGCGGTGTTGCTGGCGGCGAAGATCCTGACCGCGCTGGATTATGTCGGCGTAATGGGGGTGGAGCTCTTCGTGACGCCGCGGGGCCTGCTGGTCAACGAGATCGCGCCGCGCGTCCATAATTCCGGCCACTGGACGCAGAACGGCTGCGCCATCGACCAGTTCGAGCAGCATATCCGCGCCGTCGCGGGCTGGCCGCTGGGCGACGGCGCGCGCTTCGCCGATGTGGTGATGGAGAACCTGATCGGCGACGACATCCTGCGGGTGCCCGAGATCGCGCGCGAGCGCAACGCGGCGCTGCACCTCTACGGCAAGGCCGAGGCGCGGCCGGGCCGCAAGATGGGGCATGTCAACCGGATCGTGACGCGCTGATCCGGCCGCGTCAGCGCTTCCGGACGAACTCGGTCAGGATGACGATGCGCTGGCCCTCCACCCGGCCCTCGATCTGGCCGGGATTGTCGGGCACGAGGCTGATGCCCCGCACGGCGGTGCCGCGCTTGGCGGTGAAGCCCGCGCCCTTCACCGGCAGATCCTTGATGAGCGTCACGGTATCGCCCTGCGCCAGCAGCGCGCCGTTGCTGTCGCGGTGTTCGATGGCGCCGGCGATCTGCGTCCAGCCCTCGACCTCGGGGGAAAGCGTCATGCCGTCGCGCGCCTCGATCGCCCAGGGCTCCGCCAGTTCGGTCAGCTTGCGCCAGACGGCGAGTTGCACCGCCGGCTCCGCCGACCAGGCGGCGCCTTCGAGGCAACGCCAGTGATCCGCCGCCGCCACGGCCTCGCCCCGGCAGGCGGCGCAGAGCAGGACGGGACCGGCGGGCGCCGCCTCCTGCGCCGCCAGACCCTCGGTCGCGCCGCAGAATTCGCAGGCGCCGCCCGCGCGGGCGGTCAGTTCGGTATCGGCCATGTCGCTCTCCCTCGGATCGGCTGCGCCGCTGCCGGGCGCCCTCCGCTCCTACGCCGCGAAGCGGCGCGAGGCAACCATGGCCCGCCGGTCAGGCGGCGAGCCAGAGCAGCCGGTCGCGCATCGCATGTTCGAAGGCCACCCGCAGCGACACCGCCGAGAGCGGCGAGCGCAGCAGGATCGGCATCCCCGGATCCTCCGGGAAGACCTGTTCGCGGCATTCGCGCGAGATCAGGATGGCCGGCACGGTGATTCCCGCCCCGCGCAGCAACCCGACGGCGCGGTGCCCCGCGTCCAGCCCGCCGAAGGCGTCGCAATCCATCACCAGCAGGCCGTAGCCGGCCGGATCGTCCATCATGGCGCCGATGGCGCCATACATCTCGTCGAATTGCTCCACCAGCCCGCCGAAACCGGCGATGCGCTGCGTCATGACCTCCCGCCCCTGCGACAGGTCGGCGGTGAGCATCACGACCCGCACCCCCCAACCGACAAGGGCGGCGTCCTGTTCGAAGGGGCGAAACATCTGCATGGGTTCTGCCTCGTTGGTTTGACTGCCTCTGAGAGCGAGAGTGATCGCCCTTCGTGACGTTTTTGAGAGGAAATACGGGCGTTTTCATCGCCCGGATCCCGCCATTGTGGCGGAGAATGCCGCAATCTCGCCCGGTTCCCGGGACAGGCATGAGGGCAGCATGACAGGCACCGATTACCAGACCCTTATCGACGCCCCGACCTGGGCCTTCATCCGCGAGACCGAGGGCTGGTATCCGCCCGACGCGGTGGGGCTGAGCGTGGCGGAGCAGCGCGCGGTCTACGACCGGATGTGCGCGGCCTTCCGCCGCCCGCGCCCCGCGGGGCTGGCGGTCGAGGATCGCGCCCTCGGCGGCGTGCCCTGCCGCATCTACCGGCCCGAAACCCCGCGCGGCGCGGCGATGTATTTCCATGGCGGCGGTTTCGTGGTCGGCGGGCTCGACAGCCATGACGATGTCTGCGCCGAGATCGCGGCGGGCTGCGGCCTGACCGTGATCAGCGCCGATTATCGGCTGTCGCCGGAGCATCTGCATCCGGCGGCCTTCGACGATTGCCTCGCCGCCACGCGGGCGGCGGCGGCGCAAGGCCCGCTGATCCTTTGCGGCGATTCGGCGGGGGGCGCGCTGGCGGCCTCTGTCGCCCATGCGCTGCGGGGCGAGGTCGCTCTCGCCGGGCTGGTGCTGATCTATCCGGGCCTCGGCGGCGACCGCGACCGGGGCAGCTACCTGACCCATGCCCAGGCGCCGATGCTGACGCGCGAGGATGTGCTTTATTACGACCGCATCCGCCATGGCGGCCCGGCGCCGCGCGACGCGACGGCCGCCGCGCTGCATGACACGGATTTCTCGGGCCTGCCGCCGGTCGTCGCAGCCTCGGCCGAATGCGATCCGCTGGCCGATGACGGGCGGGATTATTGCGAGCGGGTAAGGGCGGCGGGCGGCCGGGCGGAATGGCTGCTCGACGCAGGCCTGGTGCATGGCTGGCTGCGGGCGCGCCATACGGTGCCGCGCGCGCGGGTAGCCTTCGCCCGCCTGCTGGACCGGATCAGCGCGCTGGCGGGCTGAGGAAGGGCGCCACGCCCATCGTCTGCGGTACCGCTACGCCGAGCCGGGTCAGCACCGTCGGCGCCAGCGCGAGCTGGTCGAGCAGCGTGTTGGGCGGCGGCCCCTCGGCCGTGCCGAAATAGTAGAGCGCGAAATCGCGCTGCTCGTCCGAGGCGCCACCGTGATGGCCGCGCAGGTCCTGCCCGTGATCGGCGGTGACGATCACCTCATAGCCCGCATCGCGCCAACGCCGCAGGAAGGGCGCCAGCGTCGCATCCATCTTGTAGCAGGCCACATCCATCTCGGCGCAGGCATGGCCGAAGCGGTGGCCGAGACTGTCGAGCGTGCAGGTATGCAGCAGGCCGTAATCGATGCCATGCCGCTCGCAGAGCCGGGTCAGCGTGCCGAACAGGTCGTAATCCGCCGGCGTGGTCTGGTTGATCTGGTTGTTGTAGCCGTGCATCGTATGGAAGCGGCCATGGGTGATCGGCCCCTCCGGCTCGTCATATTCGATGTCGCGCACCACGTCGAAGGGCGCGCGGTTGAAGAATTCCGACCAGAAGCTGTGCGCCACCGCCCCGGTCACCAGCCCCGCGCCGGAAGCTTCGGAGAAGATGTCGGGCATGTCCAGCCGATGCACCGCCTCGTTGCCCCAGACCTGCGTGACCTGCGGGCGCACCCCGCTATGCAGCGAGGCGTAGCAGGTGGCCGAGGTCGAGGGCAGGACCGAGCGCATCCGCCAGACCCGCGCCTCGCCCGAGGCGACCCAGCCTTCCAGATTGCCGAACAGCCGGCGGAAATTGGCGTAGGGCACGCCGTCGAGGATGATGAGGAGAAGCTTGGCCATCTGGCGCTCCTGCCCGGGCCGGGCGCCGGTTGCGGCCCGGACAAGGGGGTATTTGGATCAGGTTGAAGGGGGCGGGGCCGCGCCCGGCCCCGATCGTTCAGTTGCCGGCGCTCGACATGCGGCGATGGGCCAGCACCTCCTCCAGCCAGCCGAGGCGCATTTCGGGCACCGAGGAGAGCAGCAGGTCGGTGTAATCGTCGAAGGGCGGGCTCAGCACGTCGGTCTTGGCGCCGTAGCGCTGCACCTGGCCTTTATACATCACCGCGATCCGGTCGGCGATCGCCTTCACCGTGGCGAGGTCGTGGGTGATGAAGAGATAGGCCACCCCCTCCTCGGCTTGCAGGTTCAGGAGCAGCTTCAGGATGCCGTCCGCCACCAGCGGGTCGAGCGCCGAGGTCACCTCGTCGCAGATGATGAGCTTCGGCTTCGCCGCCAGCGACCGGGCGATGCAGACGCGCTGCTTCTGGCCGCCCGACAGCTCCGCCGGGTAGCGGTCGGCGAAGCCGCGGCCCATCTCGATCTGGTCGAGCAGCTCCTGCACCCGCTTGCGCTTCGCCTCGCCCCGCAGGCCGAAGTAGAATTCGAGCGGGCGGCCGATGATGGTCTCGACCGTCTGGCGCGGGTTCATCGCCACATCGGCCATCTGGTAGATCATCTGCAACTCGCGCAGGTCGTCGCGGCTACGCCCGGCGAGATCGGGCGACAGTTCCCGCCCGTCGAAGACCAGCCGGCCGCGCGCGGCGGGCAGGAGGCCGGTGATGACGCGGGCCAGCGTCGACTTGCCGGAGCCGCTTTCGCCGACCACGGCGAGGGTCTGGCCCGGCGGCAGATCCACCGAGACGTTCTTCAGCACGTCGAAGCTGGTGCCCTTGTAGCGCGCCGTCACGTTCTGGATCGACAGCAGCGGCGGCGCCTCGGCCTTCTCGGCATGGTCGATGGAGCGGACGGAGACGAGGGCGCGGGTATAATCCTCGCGCGGCTCCTCGATCACCTGCCGGCAGGTGCCGTATTCCACCGTCTTGCCATGGCGCAGCACCATGATCTCGTCGGCCACCTGCGCCACCACCGCGAGGTCGTGGGTGATGTAGAGCGCGGCCACCCCGGTCTCGTGGATCGCCCGCTTGATCGCCGCCAGCACGTCGATCTGCGTCGTCACGTCGAGCGCGGTGGTCGGCTCGTCGAAGATCACCAGATCGGGCTTCGGGCACAGCGCCATCGCCGTCATCACCCGCTGGAGCTGCCCGCCGGAGACCTGATGCGGGAAGCGCGCGCCGATGGTCTCCGGGTTGGGCAGGCCGAGCTGGCGGAACAGGTCGACCGCCCGCGCCTCGGCCTCGGCCCGGCCCATCTGGCCGGCGGCGAGCGTGGTCTCGATCACCTGTTCCATCAGGGGCTTGGCCGGGTTGAACGAGGCGGCGGCGCTTTGCGCCACATAGGTCACCTCCTTGCCGCGCAGGGCGCGCAAGCCCCCGGCGCCGATCTTCAGGATGTCGCGGCCGTTGACGATGACCTGACCGCCGGTGATCCGCACCCCGCCCCGGCCATAGGCCATGGAGGACAGCCCGATGGTGGATTTGCCCGCCCCGCTTTCGCCGATCAGGCCGAGCACCTTGCCCTTTTGCAGCCGGAGCGACACGCCATGCACCAGCGTCACGGTCTTCGGCGGCTCGCCCGGCGGGTAGGAGGTGGCCTCCAGCACCAGGTCGCGGATCTCCAGCAGGGGTTTCATGTCGTCAGGCACCGCGGCCCCCTTTCAGGCTGGTGGTGCGGTTGAGCACCCAGTCGGCGACGAGGTTGACCGAGATCGCCAGCGTCGCGATGGCGAAGGCCGGGATCAGCGCGGCGGGGATGCCGTAGACGATGCCCTCCTTGTTCTCCTTCACGATGCCGCCCCAGTCCGCCATCGGCGGCTGCACGCCGAGCCCGAGGAAGGACAGCGTCGAGATGAAGAGGACGGCGAAGATGAAGCGCAGCCCCATCTCGGCGACCAGCGGCGACAGCGCGTTGGGCAGGATCTCGCGGAAGATGATCCAGCCCTGTTTCTCGCCGCGCAGCCGCGCCGCCTCGACGTAATCCATCACCGTGATGTCCACCGCCACGGCGCGGGCCAGACGGAAGACGCGGGTGCTGTCGAGAATGCCCATGACGAGGATCAGGACCGGGATGGTGACCGGAATGACCGAAAGCACCACCAGCGCCGAGATCAGCGAGGGGATCGACATCATCAGATCGACCAGCCGCGACAGGACCTGATCGACCCAGCCGCCGCGCACGGCGGCGAAGAAGCCGAGGATGGAGCCGAGGCCGAAGCTGAGCAGGGTGGCGGCGGCGGCGACGAAGATCGTGGTGCGCCCGCCCCAGATCATGCGGGACAGCAGATCCCGCCCGATGGAATCGGTGCCGAGCCAGTATTGCGCCGAAGACGGCTCCCAGCTTTCGCCGACGATCTCGGCCATGCCATAGGGGGCGATCCAGGGCGCGAACAGCGCGGCGGCGAAATAGGCCGTGGTGAAGCTGAGGCCGATCAGCGCGGAGATGGGCAGGCGCATCATTTCGGGTGCCTCAGACGCGGATTGGCGAGGATCGACACGATGTCGGCGATCAGGTTCAGCCCGATATAGACCGCGGCGAAGACGAGGCCGCAGGCCTGCACCACCGGCACATCGCGCTTGGCGACGTGATCGACCAGATATTGCCCCATGCCGGGATAGACGAAGACCACCTCGACCACCACGACGCCGACCACGAGATAGGCGAGGTTGATCATCACCACATTGATCACCGGCGCCACGGCATTGGGGAAGGCGTGTTTCGCGATGATGGCGAAGGGGCGCAGGCCCTTCAGCTCCGCCGTCTCGACATAGGCCGATTGCATGACGTTCAGGATGGCGGCGCGGGTCATCCGCATCATATGGCCCAGCACCGCCAGCACCAGCACGATCACCGGCAGGCCGATGGCGTAGAGCCGGTCGCCGAGGCCCATCCCGTCATAGACCGTCGAAAGCGAGGGCAGCAGCCGATACTGCACCGCGAAGAAGAAGATCACGATATAGCCCAGCAGGAACTCCGGCACCGAAATCGTCGCCAGCGTCACCGCCGAGATCACCTTGTCGGGCCAGCGGTTGCGGTAGCGCACCGACAGGAGGCCGAGCAGGATGGCCAGCGGCACCGCGATCACCGCCGCCGCCCCGGCCAGGAACAGCGTGTTCGCCAGCCGCTTGCCCAGCGCCGGCGCGATGGGCTGGCCGTTCGACAGCGCCGTGCCAAGATCGCCGTGCAACACCCCGGCAAGCCACGAGAAATACCGCGTCAGCGCCGGCTCGTTCAGCCCCAGCTGCTCGCGCAGATTGGCGAGCGTCTGCGGCGTGGCGGACTGGCCGAGGATGGCCTGCGCCACGTCGCCCGGCAGGATCTGGGTGCCGAGGAAGATCAGCGCCGATGCGGCGAGCAACAGCAGCAGGCCCAGCGCGATGCGCTGAGCCGCCAGTTTCGCTACGGGATGGATCGCCATCGCTCAGGCGAACCAGGTCTTGTGGGTGAGGAAGCCGTTCATCAGCTCCAGCTGCGGATCGTCGATCCAGCCCGCGACGCCTTCGCCGACGGCATCGACGAAATCGTTGAACATCGGGCAGATCACGCCGCCCTCTTCCCACAGGATATGCGCGGCCTTGCTGTACATCTCCTTGCGCTTGGCCTCGTCGGTCTCGGCGCGGGCGGCCAGCACCAGATCGTCGAACTCCTGGTTCTTGAACTTGGTGTCGTTCCAGTCCGCCGTCGAGAGATAGGCGGTGGAATACATCTGGTCCTGCACCGGACGCCCGCCCCAGTAGGAGGCGCAGAACGGCTGCACGTTCCAGACATCCGACCAGTAGCCGTCATCGGGCACCCGCTTGATCTCCAGCGGGATGCCGGCCTGCTTGGCCGAGGCCTGGAACAGCGCCGCCGCGTCCACCGCGCCGGGGAAGGCGCCGTCGGCCACGATCAGCTCGATGGGCGAGCCGTCATGCCCCGAGGCCTTGTAATGCTCCGCCGCCTTCTCGATCGAGAATTCGCGCTGCGGCAGCGTCTCGTCGAACAGCGGGTAGGAGGCGTTGATCGGGATGTCGTTGCCGACCGAGCCGTAGCCGTCGAGGATCTTGTCGACCAGTTCCTGCCGGTTGATGGCGTATTTCAGCGCCAGCCGCAGATCGTTGTTGTCGAAGGGCGCCTTGTCGCAATGCATGATGAAGACGTAATGGCCGGGGCCGGCCACGCTCTTGACCTGCACGCCGGGGGCGCGGGACAGCAGCTTCGCCACCTTCGGATCGACGCGGTTGATGGCGTGGACCTGACCCGACTGCAAGGCGGCGGTGCGGGCGGTGGTGTCGTTGATGATGAGGAATTCCACCCCGTCGTAATGGCCGCGATCCTTGTCCCAGTCGTCGGCGAACCGCTCGAACACATAGCGCACGCCGGGCTCGGCGGTGACCACCTTGTAGGGGCCGGTGCCGATGCCGGCATTCGGATTGTCCACCCCGCCCTTCGGCTGGATCACCAGGTGGTAATCGGCCAGCAGGTAAGGCAGGTCGGCATTGCCCGAGGTCAGGCTCAGCACCACGTTGTCGCCGTCGACCGCGATGTCCTTGATGCCCTGCATGATGCCATAGGCGCCGGACTTGGCGTTCTGGTCGGAATGGCGGCGGAAGGTGGCGGCCACGTCCTCGGCGGTCATCTCGCTGCCGTCATGGAACTTCACGCCCTTGCGGATCTTGAAGGTCCAGGTGACGGAATCGGCGCTGCCCTCGACGCTTTCGGCCAGCCGCGGGGTCAGCGACTTGTCGGGGGCCACATCGACGATGGTGTCGCCCCATTGCCGGTTGACGTTGAACGCCGCCGGCCCGTCGGCCAGACCCGGATCGAGCGCGTCGGTGCTTTCCCCGCCGCCGAGGCCGAGCTTGATGACCCCGCCCTTCTTGGCCTCCTGCGCCCTGACGCCCTGCGGCAGCAGCGACGTGCCGAGCGCCGCCGTCAGGCCGAAGGCCGCGGTGCGGCGCAGGAAGGCCCGGCGACCGAGGCCCCCCTTGTCCATGAAGGCCAGCAGCTTGGCGAGATCGTCGTTCATTACAGACTCCCTGACAGTACTTGTGATTGTTTTCACAAGCATGGAGCAAGTCGGGCCGGTCCGTAAATCAAATTCTGGGGCGAAAACCCGTCGGTTTTGGATCAGACATGGTCGCGTTTGATATAATCGCGGAATTCCCGGCTGAACACGCGCGCATCGCCGTCCCAGGCCTCCAGCCGGGCGGAGAAAACCAGCCGGTCCAGCTCGGCGGTCATGCGCACCTCGGCGCGGGTCATGACCGACCATTCCCCCCGGGCGAGTCGCTGCTCGTAGCTGATTTCCACCCGCGCCGAAAGCGGGTCGTCGGGATGGATCGTCCAGACCTCGCGCATCGTGTCGCCGGAGATCAGCCCATGGTCGAGGTTCTCGGCATCGCCGCTATCCTCCTCCACCAGCAGCGAGACGCGACCGGAGACCAGATCGGTCTCCATCCGGCGCGCGCTCGCCCCCTCGCGCAGCACGCGGTGGCGCCAGGCCGGCGCCATCTCGGCCGGCGGCGGCACCCATTCGTCGCCCTGGCTGCCGCGATGGCGCGGCAGGTCGATGGCGCCCTCGTGCAGCGTCAGCGTCGCCGCCTCGGCGCTCGGCCACAGGAACGGCCAGTAGGTGCTGGACAGCGCCAGCCGCAGCCGGTGCCCCGGCGCCAGACGGTAGCCCATCTGGTCCAGCGCCAGCTCCACCGCGAACGCCTCGCCCACCGGCACCGGCGCCGGGTTCTCCATGCTGTCGCGATGGCGCAGGTTCAGCATGCCATGGCAGATCCGCACCGACGAGCCGTCCGGCGCCACGTCGCAGAGCCGCGCGGCGAGGAAGGCCGAGGGCTTGTCGCAGCTCAGCCGCAGGCGCAGCACCGCCTGGCCCAGCAGGTCCATCCCGCCGGCCAGCGGCTCGGTGTCGAAACAGACCGCCATCGCGTCATCGGCGCGCTGGTCGCCCGGCATCTCGGCATTGAGGCCCATCGGGAAGAACTCGCCCGTCATCAGGCCGAGATGCTGCGGCGTCCTGACCTTCAGCCCCAGCGCCCCGCCGGGGCCCCCGATCCGGCCGGGCGACAGCGCCAGCCGCTCCATCGTCACGCGCGGCGAGGGCCAATGCTCCTCCACCACCCAATGCCCCTTGCGGAAGCGCGGCGCCGGGTTCGGCGGTTCGGAATGCAGCATATAGGCGCGGTAGCGCGGCCCCTGCGCCACGCCGTTGTCGACGCCCTTCAGCCAGCAATCCCACCAGCGGATCGCCTCTTGCAGGAAGCCGATCTGCGGCCCCGGCACGGCGGTATGGGGATATTGATGCACCCAGGGGCCCATCAGCCCCTGCGCCACGCCGGGCTGCCTGGCCATGATATGACCGACGGTGTTGAGGTAATTGTCCGCCCAGCCGCCGACGCTGAGGATCGGCACCGCGATCCGCCCCCAATCCTCGCAGATCGAGCCATGCTTCCAGTAATCGTCGCGGCTTTGATGGCCGGCCCAGCGCGGGGCGAGGAAGGGCTCGTTCTCCAGCCGGCGCAGCCAGTCCTCCTTCCAGTCCGGCCGCAGCGCCGGGTCGGCGGGGCGCGAGCTGAACGACAGCATCACCGTGCCCCAGCCGAGATTCTCGCCCAGCAGGCAGCCGCCCTTGAAATGGATGTCGTCGGCGAAGCGGTCCGAGGTGGAGCAGACCGAGATCACCGCCTTCAGCGCCGGCGGTCGCAGGAAGGCGGTTTGCAGGCAGTTGAAGCCGCCCCAGCTTTTCCCCATCATCCCCACCGCCCCGCTGCACCAGGGCTGTTTCGACAGCCAGTCGATGACGGCGACGGCATCCTCCAGCTCCTGCCGGGTATATTCGTCGGTCATCAGCCCTTCGCTGTCGCCGCTGCCGCGGATGTCGACCCGCACGCAGGCATAGCCGTGGCCGGCGACGTAAGGGTGCATGAGCTCGTCGCGCGGCAGCGTCCCGTCGCGTTTGCGATAGGGGATGTATTCCAGCACCGCCGGCACCGGATTGGCGGTGGCGTCCTCGGGCAGCCAGATCCGCGCCGACAGCCGCACGCCATCGGCCATCACGATGCCGACATCGGGCAAATCCTTGATCCGGCGCGGAAAGCTGCTCACGATGGTCATTGTCGGTCTCCGGTGGTTCTGGCCGGGGGCACGGCCCCGCGGGATCGAGGTTAGGCGATGGCCCGCCCCGGTCTGGCCCGTTTCCGTCGCGTTCCGTCGGAATCGGACCAGACCGGCCCGCGATTTCCGGCAAGCTGCGCGCAACAGTGCCGCCACGCCCGCCGCTCCGCAAGCCCCCGGAACCGCCGCGCCGGCCTGACCGACCGCCGGAAACCGGCAGATCCCCGCTCCAACCGCTGCGAAAGACCGAAAGCGCCATGACATCCCGGCCCAATATCCTGATCCTGATGGTCGACCAGTTGACCGGCACGCTGTTTCCCGACGGCCCGGCCGACTGGCTGCACGCGCCGAACCTGAAGCGGCTGGCGGCGCGCTCGGTGCGCTTCGCCAATGCCTATACCGCCTCGCCGCTCTGCGCCCCCGCCCGCGCCTCGTTCATGTCCGGGCAATTGCCGCGCCGGACGCGAGTCTACGACAACGCGGCCGAGTTCTGCTCGGACGTGCCGACCTTCGCCCATCACCTGCGCCGCGCCGGCTATCGGACCGCGCTGTCGGGCAAGATGCATTTCGTCGGCCCCGACCAGTTGCACGGCTTCGAGGAGCGGCTGACCACCGACATCTACCCCGCCGATTTCGGCTGGACGCCGGATTACCGCAAGCCGGGCGAGCGGATCGACTGGTGGTATCACAATCTCGGCTCGGTCACCGGGGCGGGGGTGGCCGAGATCACCAACCAGCTCGAATACGACGACGACGTGGCTTTCCAGGCGGTGCAGAAGCTCTATGACCTGTCGCGCGGCCAAGATGCGCGCCCCTGGGCGCTGTGCGTGAGCTTCACCCATCCGCACGATCCCTTCGTGGCGCGGCGGAAATACTGGGATCTCTACGAGGATTGCGCCCATCTCGACGCCCCCGAGGCGATCCCCTACGAAGAGATGGACCCGCATTCGCAGCGCCTGATGGACGCCTGCGACTGGCGCTCGCTGGAGGTGACGCCCGATCATATCCGCCGCGCCCGGCAAGGCTATTTCGCCAATATCTCCTATGTCGACGACAAGATCGGCGAGATCCTCGCCACGCTGGAGGCGACGCGGCAGGAGGCGATCATCCTCTTCGTCTCCGACCATGGCGAGATGCTCGGCCGGCGCGGCCTGTGGTTCAAGATGAACTTCTTCGAGGGCTCGGCCCGCGTGCCGCTGATGGTCGCGGCGCCGGGGCTGGAGCCGGGGCTGGTGGAGACCCCGGTCTGCACCATCGACGTGACGCCGACGCTCTGCGATCTCGCCGGCATCTCGATGGCGGAGGTGATGCCCTGGACCGATGGCGAAAGCCTGGTGCCGCTGGCGAAGGGCTTCGACCGCACCAGCCCCGTCGCGATGGAATACGCCGCCGAAGGCAGCATCACGCCGCTGGTCTGCCTGCGCGAGGGCCGCTGGAAATACATCCGCTGCCTGGCCGACCCGGAGATGCTGTTCGATCTGGAAACCGATGTGGAGGAGCGAACGAACCTCGCCGCCGATCCGGCCCACGCCGCCACCCTCGCCCGCTTCCGCGCCGAGGCCGATACCCGCTGGGACCTCGCCCGCTACGACGCCGAGGTGCGCGAGAGCCAGGCCCGCCGCTGGGTGGTCTACGAGGCGCTGCGGAACGGCAGCTATTTCCCCTGGGACTACCAGCCACTGCGCGCCGCCTCGGAACGCTACATGCGCAACCACATGGACCTGAACGTGCTGGAGGAGAACAAGCGCTTCCCCCGCGGCGAATGAG
>JBDHSR010000018.1:0-18874 GCA_039808305.1 Gemmobacter sp.
AGGCCATCGCGCAGCGCCCCGTCGTCATCCCTCCAACACGCCCACGCCCCGAGCGAGCGGCTCCTTCGGGCCTCGATCCAGACGAGCATGTCATCCCTCCCGCCCGCCCAGCACGCCATTGCGCGCAGGGCCGCGAATGCGTAAATCATCCGCATGATACGCCCCATCCTGATCCATCCCGACCCGCGCCTGAAAAAGCTCTGCGAGCCGGTGACCGACATCACCGCCGAGATCGGCAAGCTGGCCGAGGACATGCTGGAAACCATGTATGACGCGCCGGGCGTCGGCCTCGCCGCGCCGCAGGTCGGCGTGATGCGGCGGCTGATCGTGCTGGATTGCGCCAAGGATCCCGATCCGCGCCGCCCGCTGGTCATGGTGAACCCGGAGATCACCTGGGCCTCGGAGGATCTGTCGACCTATGAGGAGGGCTGCCTCTCCATCCCCGACCAATATGCCGAGGTGGAGCGCCCGGCGGAGGTCCGCGTGCGCTGGACCGCGCTCGACGGCGCGGCGCAGGAGGAGCAGTTCGCCGGCCTCTGGTCCACCTGCGTCCAGCACGAGATCGACCACCTGAACGGCAGGCTCTTCATCGACTTCCTGGGGCCGCTGAAGCGGCAGATGATCACCCGGAAGATGGAGAAGCTGAAGCGCGAACGCGCGCGGCAGGCCTGAATGGCGCTGCTGCCGATCCTGCTCTGGCCCGATGCCCGCCTGTCCACCCGCTGCGCCGAGGTGGCCGAGGTGACCGAGGCGGTGCGCGCCCTCGCCGCCGACATGCTGGAGACGATGTATGCCGCCCCCGGCCGCGGCCTCGCCGCGCCGCAGGTCGGCGCGATGCTGCGGCTTTTCGTGATGGATACCGGCTGGAAGGAGGGCGCGCGCCAGCCGCGCGTCTGCGTCAACCCCGACATCCTGTGGATGTCCGACGCCCGCGCCACCGGGCCGGAGGGCTGCCTGTCGCTGCCCGGCCTCAGCGCCGAGATCTCGCGCGCCCGCGCCATCCGGCTGCGCTGGACCGGCCTCGACGGCGCGGAGCGGGAGGAGGAACTGCACGGCTTCGACGCGATCTGCGCCCAGCATGAATTCGACCATCTCGACGGGATCGTGACGCTGCAACGGCTCTCGCCCGAGGCGCGGGCGCGGGCCGAGGCGGAGTATCGCGCATGACCGTCCGCCCCTGCCTGCCATGGCCCGACCGGCGGCTGCAAACCCCGGCCGCCCCGGTCGCGGCGATCACCGACGAGATCCGCGCGATCTGGCGCGATATGGTGGATACGATGGAGGCGATGCCGGGCTACGGCCTCGGCGCGCCGCAGATCGGGGTGATGCTGCGCCTCGCGGTGGTCGATTGCTCGGACGAGCGCGGCCGCGCCGTGCTGATGGCCAACCCCGAGGTGCTGCACGCCTCGGTGCAGTTCCGCGAACATGAGGAGGCGAGCCCCAATCTCCCCGGCGTTTCCGCCACGATCAGCCGGCCGCGCGCGGTGACGGTGCGCTTCCTCAATGCCGAGGGCGCCGAGGAAGAGCGGGATTTCGTCGGCCTCTGGGCGACCTCGGTGCAGCACCAGATCGACCACCTGAACGGGAAGCTGTTCTTCGACCATCTGAAACCGTTGAAACGCAAGATGCTGATCGCCAAAGCGGAAAAGCTGCGGAGGCGGGGATGAGGGTCGTCTTCATGGGCACGCCCGATTTCTCGGTCCCGGTGCTGGAGGCGCTGGCGGCGGCGCATGAGGTGGTCTGCGTCTATTCCCAGCCGCCCCGCCCCGCCGGGCGCGGCAAGAAGGACCGCCCCTCCGCCGTGCAGGCGAAGGCCGAGGCGCTTGGCCTGCCGGTGCGCCACCCCGCCACGCTGAAATCGCCCGAGGCGCAGGCGGAGTTCGCGGCCCTGAACGCCGATGTGGCGGTGGTGGTGGCCTATGGCCTGCTGCTGCCGCAGCCGGTGCTGGACGCGCCGCGCCGGGGCTGCCTGAACATCCACGCCTCGCTTCTGCCGCGCTGGCGCGGCGCGGCGCCGATCCACCGCGCCATCATGGCCGGGGACGCGGAAACCGGCATCTGCATCATGCGGATGGAGGCCGGGCTCGATACCGGCCCCGTGCTTCTGCGCGAGGCCACCCCGATCGGGCCTGCGGAAACCACCGGCGCCCTGCATGACCGGCTTTCCACAATGGGCGCGCGGCTGATCCTCGACGCGCTGGCCCGCCCGGACCTCACGCCCGTGCCGCAAAGCGCCGAGGGCGTGACCTATGCCGCCAAGATCGACAAGGCCGAGGCGCGCATCGACTGGCGCCGCCCGGCGGCGGAGGTGGACCGGCAGATCCGCGGCCTGTCGCCCTTTCCCGGCGCCTGGTGCATGATGGCGGGCGAGCGGGTGAAGCTGCTCGGCAGCCGGCCGGCCGAGGGGCGCGGCGCGCCGGGGCAGGTGCTGCATGGCCTCACCATCGCCTGCGGCCAAGGCGCGGTGGAGATCACGCTGGCGCAGCGCGAGGGCAAGCGCGCCATGCCGCCGGAGGATTTCCTGCGCGGCTTCGCCCTGCCCGAAACGCTGGATTAGACGGCAAGGGAGGGCGCATGAACATCCTGCTCCTGATGGTCTTCGGCGCCGCCGCCGGTTTCCTCGCCACCCGCTTCATGCGGGTGCAGACCGACATCATCACCACCATCTTCATCGGCGTCTGCGGCGCGCTGGTCGCGGGCCTCGCCATCCAGCTCCTGACCCGCCTCGGGGCGGGGGCGCTCTTTCTCGGCGCGGTGCCGGCGGCGATGGGGCTGATCTGGCTCTGGCGGTATTACTTCCGGCGCTGACCCTCGCGCGGCGGGCGCGGCCGGTAGACCGGCAGCCGCCAGCCGAAGGCGATGGAGCCCGCCCGCAGCACGAAGGTCACCGCGCCGCAGGCGACCAGCGCGCCGCCCGTCCCGGCCTGCATCAGCGCCACGGCGGCCAGCGACCCGGCGAAGGCGGCGGTGACATAGATCTCGCCCGCCTTCAGCACCAAGGGCACCTCGTTGCAGACCACATCCCGCATCAGCCCGCCAAGGCAGCCTGTCGCCATCCCCATCACCAGCACCACCGGCCAGCCGACGCCCAGCCCGCTCGCCACGCCGACCCCGGCCGGCACCGCCACCGCCAGGGCGCAGGCGTCGAGCCAGAGCAGCACCCGGTAGCGGCTTTCCAGCCGGGGCGCCGCCACGAAGACCAGCACCGCCGCCACGGCCGCCACCGCCAGCAGCAAGGGATCGGCGATCCAGAACACCGGATCGCGGTTCAGCAGCATGTCGCGCAGCGTGCCGCCGCCCAAGGCGGTCAGGCAGGCCACGAAGATGAACCCCACGAGGTCGAGCTGCGCCCGGCTCGCCACCAGCGCCCCGGTCAGCGCGAAGACCGCGACCGAGGCGTAGTCGAGGATCGGAAGCCCGCTCACGCCGCGCCCTTCTTGAACGGCGCCATCCCCTCGCGCGCCAGCGCGTCGGCGCGCTCGTTCTCCTCATGGCCGGCATGGCCCTTGATCCAGCGCCAGGTCACCCTGTGGCGCGCCGCCGCCGCGTCCAGCCGCTGCCAGAGATCGACATTCTTCACCGGCTTCCTATCCGCCGTCTTCCAGCCATTCCGCTTCCAGCCGTGAATCCAGCCGGTGACGCCGTTCTTCACATAGGCGCTGTCGGTCACCACGATGATCTCCGAGGGCCGCGCCAGCGTCTCCAGCGCCGAGATCGCCGCCAGGAGCTCCATCCGGTTGTTGGTGGTCGCGGCCTCGCCGCCGCACAGCGTGCGCTCGCGCAGCACCGCCTCGCCCTCGCGGGCGACCAGCAACACGCCCCAGCCGCCGGGGCCGGGATTGCCCGAACAGGCGCCATCGGTATAGGCGTAAAGCTCTGCCATCTTCAACCTGATCCAAATACCCCGCGGGGAGTCGGCCGCAGGCCGACGGGGGCGCGCAGCCCCCTTACCCCGCCGGGCCGGGCGATGCCAGCCTCAAGCCGCCCGCGCCCCGTCGATCCCGCGCCCCGTCGATCCCGCACCCTGTCGGGCCCCGTTCACCCCGGCTGCCGCAGCACGCGCGGCACCTTGAACTCCACATTCTCCTGCGCGGTCTCCACCAGCTCCACCGTGGTGTCGAAGCGGCTGCGGAAGGCGTCGATCACCTCGTTCACCAGCACCTCCGGCGCGCTGGCCCCGGCGGTGATGCCGATGCTGCGGATGCCCGCCAGCGCCCGCCAGTCGATGTCGGCGGCGCGCTGCACCAGTTGCGCATAGGCGCAGCCATTGGCGCGCCCCACCTCGACCAGCCGCCGCGAATTGGAGGAGTTCGGCGCCCCGATCACCAGGAGCGCGTCGATCCTGCCGGCGATCGCCTTCACCGCCGCCTGCCGGTTGGTGGTGGCGTAGCAGATGTCTTCCTTGTGCGGGCCGATGATCGCGGGAAAGCGCGCCTTCAGCGCCGCCACGATCTCCACCGTGTCGTCGACGGAAAGCGTGGTCTGGGTGATGAAGGCCAGCCGCTCCGGGTCGCGCGGCGCGACCTCGGCCACATCGGCCACCGTCTCCACCAGCAGCACCTCGCCCGCCGGCAACTGCCCCATGGTGCCGATGGTCTCGGGGTGGCCGGCATGGCCGATCATCACCATCTGGAGGCCGTTCTCGTGATGCCGCTCCGCCTCGATATGCACCTTGGAGACGAGGGGACAGGTGGCGTCGACGAAGATCATCTCGCGCGCCTCGGCCGCCGCCGGCACCGATTTCGGCACGCCATGCGCCGAGAAGATCACCGGCCGGTCGCCCGGCACCTCGTCCAGCTCCTCCACGAAGACCGCGCCGAGCGCCTTCAGCCCGTCCACCACGAACTTGTTGTGCACGATCTCGTGGCGGACATAGACCGGCGCGCCCCATTTCTGGATCGCCATCTCGACGATCTTGATCGCCCGGTCCACGCCGGCGCAGAAGCCGCGCGGGGCGGCGAGGTAAAGGTGGAGCGGGGGAAGATCGGTCATCGGGGGCCTCGTTCGCGTCGCTTTCAGGTAGGCGCTTCGCGGCCTCAGGTCCAGCCCCATGCGAGGATGCCGGCGGTGGCGGCGGCCAGCGCGGCGTAGCGGGCGGTCTTGGCCAGCCCCACCAGCGCCACGAATTGCCACAGCGGCACCCGCATCGCCCCGGCGATCAGGCAGATCACGTCGCCGAGCGGCGCCCAGCTCAGCAAGAGCGTCCAGCGGCCCCAGCGGGCATAGGCCGCCTCGGCCCGCGCCAGCCGGGCCGCCGTGGCGCCGCGTCCCAGACCGCGCGCGCCGCGGCCGAGCGCCCAGGTCACCACCGATCCGGCGGTATTCGCCGTCCCCGCCGCCAGCAGCATCAGCCAGAGCGGCACCGTTCCCGCGACCTGCACCCCGACGAACACCGCCTCCGACTGCATCGGCAGCGGCGTGGCGGCGAGGAAGGCGGCGGCGGTCAGCCCGGCCAGCGCGGCGATCATCGCGCCGGCTTCCCGGCCGGAAAAGACCACGGGCGCCGCAGGGGCGCCCGTGCGTTCGGGGCCGGCGGTCGCGCCGGCGGGGTCACCGGGCCTCGGCCGAGGCTTCCTCGCGGTCCGGGCGCGGCTCGCGCGGCGGGCGGCCGATCACCTCGCGCAGCTCGTCGAGCTCGATGAAGTTGTCGGCCTGCCGGCGCAGCTCGTCGGCGATCATCGGCGGCTGGCTGCGGATGGTCGAGACCACCGAGACCCGCACCCCCTGCCGTTGCAGGCTTTCCACCAGCGGCCGGAAATCGCCATCGCCCGAGAACAGCACGATATGGTCGACCCGCGGCGCCAGCTCCATGGCGTCCACCGTCAGCTCGATGTCCATGTTGCCCTTCACCTTGCGGCGGCCCTGGCTGTCGGTATATTCCTTCGCGGGCTTCGTCACCATGGTGAAGCCGTTGTAGTGCAGCCAGTCAACCAGAGGGCGAATCGGGGAGTAATCGTCATTCTCCAGCAGCGCCGTATAGTAGAAGGCACGCAACAGCTTGCCGCGCCGCATGAACTCCTGCCGCAGCAGCTTGTAGTCGATGTCGAACCCCAACGCCTTCGCCGCAGCGTAGAGGTTCGATCCGTCGATGAACAGCGCGAGCCGTTCGTCCTTGTAAAACATAAGCTTTCCCCTCAAAATATGTTTCGTGCAACTCAGGTTCGGCGGAAATTTCCCATTCCATTCGTGTACGAAACGAGAATGGATACCTCTGTGCCGCAACATCGTGCAACCCATACTTAAGAGAGCATTCTGCCTCATGCAGGGGGAAAATCCAGCCTTGATTGCCCTCGGCGGCAATCTTCCGCAGGGGGAGGAGGGCCCGGCCGGGACGCTCCGCCGGGCGCTGGCGGACATGCCGTCCGAGGGGCTGCGCCCGCTCGGCGTCAGCCGGTTCTTCCGCACGCCCTGCTTTCCGGCGGGGGCGGGGCCAGACTATGTGAACGCCGCCGCCGTGGTGGAATGCGGCGCGCTGGCGCCCGAGGCGGTGCTGGCGGCGCTGCACCGGATCGAGGCGCGGCACGGGCGCGAACGGCAGGCGCGCTGGGCGGGCCGCACGCTCGATCTCGACCTGCTGGCGATGGGCGGGCGGGTGCTGCCCGACGCGGCGGCGCAGGCGGCCTGGCGCGACCTGCCGCCGGAGGACCAGGCGCGCCGCGCGCCCGACCGGCTGATCCTGCCGCATCCCCGGATGCAGGACCGCGCCTTCGTCCTCGTGCCGCTTTGCGACGTGGCGCCGGACTGGCGCCATCCGCTGCTCGGGCGCACCGTGGCGGAGATGGTGGCCCGCCTGCCCGCGGAGGAGCGGGCCGGGGTCACGCCGATCTGAACGCCGCCGCATCTTGCGGGCTTGTCAAGGGCCTGTCTTGCGCTTATGAGAGGCCGTTCCATGCCACCCTCGATGGAGTTCCCCCATGGCCCGCGTGACGGTCGAAGATTGCGTTGACAAGGTTCCGAACCGCTTCGAGCTGGTGATGCTGGCCGCGCATCGCGCCCGCGAGGTCGCCGCCGGCGCGCCGCTGACGGTGGAGCGCGACAACGACAAGAACCCCGTCGTCGCCCTGCGCGAGATCGCCGAGGAGACCCAGGCCGCCGACGCCCTGCGCGAGCGGATGATCGAAAGCCACCAGACCCAGATCGAGGTCGACGAGCCCGAGGAGGACCAGATGGCGCTTCTGATGGGCAATGGCGACGCGGTGGACCGTCCGGCGACCGACGACATGTCGGAAGAGAAGATGCTGCGCGCCCTGATGGAAGCGAACGCGGAACGCTGAGGCGCGGACGGGGAAGGCGGACGGGGCATGATCGACGTCGAGGATCTGATTGCCCTCGTCCGCAACTACAACCCGCGCACCAACGCGGATCTGATCCGCTCTGCCTATACCTATGGCAAGCAGATGCACGAGGGGCAGTTCCGCAAGTCGGGCGAGCCCTATTTCACCCATCCCGTCGCCGTCGCCGCCATCCTGACCGAACAGCGGCTCGATGACGCGACCATCGTGACCGCGCTGCTGCACGACACGATCGAGGACACGAAATCCACCTATACCGAGGTCGCCCGCCTGTTCGGCGAGGAGGTCGCGGAGCTGGTGGATGGCGTGACCAAGCTCACCAACCTGCAACTCACCTCGACCGAATCGAAGCAGGCGGAGAATTTCCGCAAGCTTTTCGTCGCCATGTCGAAGGATCTGCGGGTGATCCTGGTGAAGCTGGCCGACCGGCTGCACAACATGCGCACCATCAAGTCGATGCGCCCCGAGAAGCAGGCCCAGAAGGCGCGCGAGACGATGGAGATCTTCGCCCCGCTCGCCGGCCGGATGGGGATGCAATGGATGCGCGAGGAGCTGGAAGACCTCGCCTTCCGGGTGCTGAACCCCGAGGCGCGCAACTCGATCATCCGCCGCTTCATCACGCTCCAGCGCGAGGCGGGCGATGTGGTCCACAAGATCACCGCCGACATCCGGCACGAGCTGGAAAAGGCCGGGATCGAGGCCGATGTCTATGGCCGGGCCAAGAAACCCTATTCGGTCTGGCGCAAGATGCAGGAGAAGGATCTGGCCTTCTCGCGCCTGTCCGACATCTACGGCTTCCGGGTGCTGACCGGCAATGTCGCCGATTGCTACCGGGTGGTGGGGGTGATCCACCAGCGCTGGCGCGCGGTGCCGGGGCGGTTCAAGGACTATATCAGCCAGCCGAAATCCAACGGCTACCGCTCGATCCACACCACCGTCTCGGGCCGCGACGGCAAGCGGGTGGAGGTGCAGATCCGCACCCGCCAGATGCACGAGGTCAACGAATCGGGGGTGGCCGCGCATTGGTCCTATCGCGAGGGCGTGCGGGTGCAGAACCCCTTCGCCGTCGATCCGGCGAAATGGGTGGCGAGCCTCACCGAGCGCCTCGGCGACGAGGACCATGACGACTTCATGGAGAACGTGAAGCTGGAGATGTATACCGACCAGGTATTCTGCTTCACGCCGAAGGGCGACGTGATCCAGCTTCCGCGCGGCGCGACGCCGCTCGATTTCGCCTATGCGATCCATACCCGCATCGGCAATTCCACCGTCTCGGCCAAGGTCGACGGCATCCGCGTGCCGCTCTGGACCCGGCTGAAGAACGGCCAGTCGGTCGAGATCATCACCGCCGAGGGGCAGCGCCCGCAATCGAGCTGGGTCGACATCGTGGTCACCGGCCGCGCCAAGGCGGCGATCCGCCGCAGCCTGCGCGAGGAGGACCGGGGCCGCTTCATCAAGCTCGGCCAGGAACTCGCCCGCGCCGCCTTCGACCATGCCGGCAAGAAGGCCACCGACAAGGCGCTGCGCACCGCCGCGCGGATGCTGGGCCTGCCGGACGAGCTGGAGCTGCTGGCGCAGATCGGCTCGGCCGAGCTCACCGCGCGCAAGGTGCTGGAGGTGCTCTATCCCGAGCTTCAGGTCGCCGCGCCGGAGGAGGTCGATGCCGGCCGCCCCGTGCTGGGCCTGACCGCCGAGCAGAGCTTCATCCGCGCCGCCTGCTGCCAGCCGGTGCCGGGCGAGCGGATCGTCGGCATCACCTCGCGCGGGCAGGGGGTGGTGGCCCATGCCATCGACTGCCCGGCGCTGGCGGAATACGAGGAGCAGCCGGGCCGCTGGATCGACCTGCGCTGGCAGGCCGGACGCCACGCCGCGGTCAATACCGTGACGCTGGAGCTGACCATCGCCAACGATGCCGGGGTGCTGGGGCGGATCTGCACCTTGATCGGCGAGCAGAAGGCCAATATCTCGGACCTGCATTTCGTCGATCGCAAGCCGGATTTCTTCCGCCTGCTGGTCGATGTCGATCTGCGCGATCTGGAACATCTGCACATGATCCTGACCGCGCTGGAGGCGGAAACCGACGTGGCCCAGGTCGCAAGGCACAGGGATCTGGGACGCAAGCCCTGACCGGGCAGGAAAGAGACAGACGTGGTATTCAAGCGGCGAGACCCTCGCACCTATGGCCAGATGGTCCGCGAATTCGTCTATCCCAAGGGCGGCATCCGCCGCTCCACGCAATATGTCATCCACCGGATGCGCCGCCTGCCCGACCAGCCGCACCGCATCGCGCGCGGGATCTTCGCCGGAACCTTCGTGAACTTCCCGCCGGTCTATGGGGTGCAGCTGCTGTCGGCCGCCGCGCTGGCCTGGCTGCTGCGCGGCAACATCATCGCGGCGCTGCTGGCCACCTTCATCTCGAACCCGCTCACCACGCCGTTCATCGCCACGCTCTGCGTGAAGCTCGGCCACTGGATGCTGGGGATCGAGGCGCCGATGACCTTCACCACGGTCTATATCGCCTTCACCAACGCGGGCACGCAGCTCTGGCACAACCTGCTCGCCGCCTTCACCGACGACGTGGCGCATTGGGACAAGCTGATCGACTTCTTCTGGTTCGTGTTCTGGCCCTATACCATCGGCTCGATCATCCCCGGCCTGATCGCCAGCTTCGCCACCTATTACCTGTCGCTGCCGCTGATCCACGCCTATCAGCGGCTCAGGGCGAACCGGATGCAGAAGCGCGGCCTGACCGCGCGGCAGAAACGTCGCGACCCGGTGGAAACCGTGCCGGAAGGGGATGACGACGCCCCCGGCGCGCCCTAGTCTGCGCCCGGCAAGCGAAGGAGAGGGGCTCATGGCACGGGAAAGATTGCGGCTCGGTGTGAATATCGACCATGTGGCGACGGTGCGCAACGCGCGCGGCTCCGCCTGGCCCGACCCGCTGCGCGCGGCCCTTCTGGCCGAGGCCGCCGGGGCCGACGGCATCACCGCCCATCTGCGCGAGGATCGCCGCCATATCCGCGACGCCGACATGGAGGCGCTGCGCGCCGGTATCGGCATCCCGCTGAACTTCGAATGCGCCGCGACCGAGGAGATGCTGCGGATCGTGCTGCGGCTGAAGCCGCACGCCGTCTGCCTGGTGCCGGAAAAGCGCGAGGAGCGCACCACCGAGGGCGGGCTCGATGTCGCGGGCGATGTCGCGCGGCTGACCGATTACATCGCGCCGCTGCGCGAGGCGGGCTGCCGGGTCAGCATGTTCGTCGGCCATGACGCGCGCCAGATCGAGGCTTCGGCCCGGATCGGCGCGGCGGTGGTGGAGCTGCATACCGGCCATTATTCCGACCTCCATGCCGAGGGCCGCGAGGCCGAGGCGGAGGCCGAACTCGCCGCCCTGCGCGAGGGGGCGCGGCTGGCCCATTCCCTCGGGCTGGAGGTCCATGCCGGCCATGGGCTCACCTATGACAACGTGGCGCCGGTGGCGGCGATCCCGGAACTGCGCGAGCTGAACATCGGCCATTTCCTGATCGGCGAGGCGATCTATCTCGGCCTCGGTCCCGCGATCGAGGAGATGCGCCGCCGCATGGACGAGGCGCAGGCGTGACGCCGGGCGCCGCGCCGCGAAAGGGCCCGCGAATGCCTGCGCGGGCATTCGCCGCGCGGGGCGGCCGATGATCCTCGGCATCGGCAGCGACCTCGCCAATATCGACCGCATCGCGGCGGTGCTCGACCGCCATGGCGACCGCTTCCGCGACCGGGTGTTCACCCCGCGCGAACAGGCCAGGGCGGAAAGCCGGCCGCGCGCGGTGGCGGCCACCTATGCGAAGCGCTGGGCCGCGAAGGAGGCCTGTTCCAAGGCGCTCGGCACCGGATTGCGCATGGGGATCGCCTGGCGCGACATGGCGGTGTCGAACCTCGGCAGCGGCCAGCCGGTGATGCGGCTCACCGGCTGGGCGGCCGAGCGGCTGCGCGCGATGACGCCGCCGGGGCACGAGGCGGTGATCCATGTCACGCTGACCGACGATCACCCCTGGGCGCAGGCCTTCGTGGTGATCGAGGCGCGCCCGCTCGGGGCCGGGCAAGCTTGACTCCATTCCCGCCCGCGCGCATGAAGCGCGGCGAGGCAGAAGAAGGCGGAAATCATGGCCAGAAGCGCGAAATCCGAGGGCGGCATCGTCGAGACGGTCAAGACGGTGGTCTATGCGCTGCTGATCGCGGGCGTGTTCCGCACGCTGTTCTTCCAGCCGTTCTGGATCCCCTCGGAATCCATGAAGGACACGCTGCTGATCGGCGATTTCCTCTTCGTCAACAAGATGGCCTATGGCTATTCGAAATATTCCTGCCCCTTCGCGCTTTGCCCGATCTCCGGCCGCATCCTGCCGTCGGAGCCCGAGCGCGGCGACGTGGTGGTGTTCCGCCATCCGGTGAACGGATCGGATTTCATCAAGCGGCTGATCGGCCTGCCGGGCGATACGGTGCAGATGAAGGACGGCGTGCTCTGGCTCAACGGGCAGGAGGTGCCGCAGACCCCGGCGGGCGTGTTCGAGGAGATCTACGAGCCGCAGGGCCCGATGCAGAATGTGCCGCGCTGCGAGAACGCGCCGGTGGGGGCGGGCGGCATCTGCACCCGCTCGCGCTTCACCGAGACGCTGCCGGGCGGGCGCCAGCATGACGTGCTGAACATCGACAAGAACGGTTTCGGCGACAATACCGACATCTTCACCGTGCCGCCGGGGCATTATTTCTTCATGGGCGACAATCGCGACAATTCGACCGACAGCCGCTACAGCCAGGCGGTGGGCGGGGTCGGCATGTTGCCGGCGGAATACCTGATCGGGCGGGCGGATCGCGTCATCTTCTCCTCGGCGGGCCGGTCGATGCTGTTCTTCTGGACCTGGCGCTCCGACCGTTTCTTCAAGGCGATCGAGTGAAGCTTGCCGCCGATCTCCGGGCCTTCGAGGATCGTCTGGGCCATCGCTTCCGCAACCCGGAACTGCTGCTGCGCGCGGTGACGCATCCCTCGCTGTCCTCGCCGACCCGGCCGGACAACCAGCGGCTCGAATTCCTCGGCGACCGGGTGCTCGGCCTCGTGATGGCCGAGGCGCTGCTGGCGGCCGATCCGGAGGCGACCGAGGGCAAGCTCGCCCCCCGCTTCAACGCGCTGGTCCGCAAGGAGACCTGCGCCGATGTGGCGCGCGAGATCGGCCTGGGCGATGTGCTGAAGCTCGGCCGGTCCGAGATGCTGACCGGCGGGCGGCGGAAAGAGGCGCTGCTGGGCGACGCGATGGAGGCGGTGATCGCCGCCATCCATGTCGATGCCGGATTCGAGGCGGCGCGGGCGCTGGTGCTGCGGCTCTGGTCCGGGCGGATCGGGGCCGTGGAGGCCGATGCGCGCGATCCGAAATCCGCGCTCCAGGAATGGGCGCAGGCACGCGGCCAGACGCCGCCGGTCTATACCGCGCTCGGCCGCGAGGGGCCGGATCACCAGCCGGTCTTCACCGTCGAGGCGCGGCTGGCCTCGGGCGAGGCGGAACTGGCGCGGGCGGGAACGAAACGCGCGGCCGAACAGGCCGCCGCAAGGGCGCTGCTGGCGCGGATGGAGGGCCGGAATGGCTGAGCAACGTGCGGGATTCGTGGCGCTGATCGGCGAGCCCAATGCCGGAAAATCCACCCTTCTCAACCGGATGGTGGGGGCCAAGGTCTCCATCGTCACCCATAAGGTGCAGACCACCCGCGCGCGTATCCGCGGCGTCTGCATGGCGGGCGAGGCGCAGATCGTCTTCGTCGACACGCCGGGCCTGTTTCGCCCGCGTCGTCGCCTCGACCGGGCGATGGTGGCGGCGGCCTGGGGCGGCGCCGCGGATGCCGACATCGTGGTCCTGCTGGTCGAGGCGCATCGCGGGCTGACCGAGGGCGTGCAGGCCATCCTGGACGCGTTGAAGGAGCGTGGCCAGGACCAGAAGATCGCGCTCGCGATCAACAAGATCGACCGCGTGAAGGCCGAAAGCCTGCTCGCGCTGGCGCAGAAGCTGAACGAGGCGTTTCCCTTCATCGAGACCTTCATGATTTCCGCCGAGAAAGGCTATGGCGTGGACAAGCTGCGCGACTGGCTGGCCGGCGAGCTGCCCGTGGGGCCGTGGTTCTACCCCGAGGACCAGATCGCCGACCTGCCGATGCGCATGATCGCCGCCGAGGTTACGCGCGAGAAGTTGACGCTTCGTTTACACGAGGAATTGCCCTACCAGCTCACCG
The DNA here is from genome assembly GCA_039808305.1 of Gemmobacter sp. Taxonomy (GTDB): domain Bacteria; phylum Pseudomonadota; class Alphaproteobacteria; order Rhodobacterales; family Rhodobacteraceae; genus Gemmobacter. The sequence continues at coordinate 13,542 of JBDHSR010000018.1, forward strand.
TCGAGACCGAGAAATGGGAGGACCGCAAGGACGGCTCCACCCGCATCGACCAGGTGATCTATGTCGCGCGCGACGGCCACAAGGGCATCGTGCTGGGCAACAAGGGCGAGACGATCAAGGCCATCGGCCAGGCGGCGCGCGCCGATCTGATGGAGTTCCTCGACCGGCCGGTGCACCTCTTCCTCCAGGTCAAGGTGCGGCCGAACTGGCTGGACGAACCCGACCGCTATTCCGAGATGGGTCTCGATTTCAAAGACGGCGACTGATGGCGCGGCTGGCGACCGGGCTCTGGGTTTCGGCCTATCTGGCGCGGCTGCGGCTGGCCGACATCCCGGCCTATGTGACGGCGAAGGGCGATGCGACCGCCGGCGCGGTGGTGGTGAAATGCGCCACGCTGGACGGGCGGGCGCGGGCTTTCGAGCGCAGTTACGACCTGATGGCGGACCGCCGGGTCTGGCTGGTGCTGGCCGAGGGGGCGGAGGCCGAGGTCGACGCCGCGGTGGCGCGGGCGCGCCGCGCCGACCCAGATCTCTGGGTGCTGGAGCTGGAGGACCGGGCGGGGCGGACCCTGCTCGATCAGGACGGGCTCGATTAACGCCTTCTTCATCCCTTGTCGTGGATAGTGCCGCGAAGGATAGTCGCAACATGGAGTGGCGGGATGAAGGCACGCTGATTTCCTCGCGCCCGCTGGGCGAGAGTTCGGCGATCATCGAAGTGTTCACGGCGGCGCATGGCCGCCATGCCGGGGTGGTGCGGGGCGGCGCATCGCGGCGGCTGGCGGCGGTCATGCAGCCGGGGTCGCAGGTCGCCGTGCAATGGCGGGCGCGGCTCGACGAGCAACTGGGGGCGTTCACGGTGGAGCCGCTGCGCAGCCGGGCGGGGCTGATGGCGGATCGGCTGGCGCTGGCGGGGCTTTCGTCGGTCTGCGCCCTGCTGCGCGTCGCCTTGCCGGAGCGGGAGGCATGTCCTGCGCTTTATGCCCGGACGCAGGGGATGCTCGCGGCGCTGGAGGGCGGGGCCTGGGCCGGCGATTACCTGCGCTGGGAAATGGCGCTGCTGGAAGAGACCGGCTTCGGGCTGGATCTGAGCCGCTGCGCCTTGACCGGCAGCCGTGAGGATCTGGCCTTCGTCAGCCCGAAGACCGGCCGCGCGGTGGCCCGGACGGCGGCGGGCGACTGGGCGCCGCGCCTTCTGCCGCTGCCGCCGGGCCTTCTGGGGCAGGGGCCGCTGGCGGCGGGCGAGCTGGCGCAGGGGCTGGCCATCACCGGCCATTTCCTCGGCCGGGAGCTGGCGGCGCTGCATCCAGGCGCCACGCTTCCCGAGGCGCGGGCGCGGCTGGTGGAGCTGCTGCTGCGGGGCTGAGCGGCGGTTTTTCCGGCAGCATACGCCAGCGACGCCGGATGTCGCGCCCGGCACAGACGCGCCTCCGGCTTTCACGGCCAATGGGGGCCGGAGACCGCCATGGCCATCAAGTATATCCCCCTCTTCCTGCGCTATTCCCCCACCCCCCGGATCGAGGCCTTCGCCCTGCTCGCCGGGCTGGAGGCGGCGGTGCGCGGCGCCTTGGTCTCGGTCATGCCGCTGGCGATGTACGACGCCTTGCAGGATGCCGGCCGGGTCAGCTCGGCCTATTTCGTCGTGGGCGTGCTGTCGATGGTCTGGGGATTGATGGTGCCTTGGGCGACCCGCTTCCTTCCCCGCCGCTGGATGTATACCGCCGGCGCCACGCTCTATCTCGTGGCGATGGCCCTGGCCCTGCGCGGCGACGCGGCGGGCATGACGCTGGCGCTGCTGTGCTCCGCGCTGGCGACGGCGACGGTCTTCGTGTGCTTCAACGCCTATGTGCTGGATTACGTCGCGCGCGCCGAACTCGGCCGGACGCAGAGCCTCCAGATGTTCTACTCGGCGCTGCCCTGGGCGGCGGGCCCGGTGCTGGGCGTCTGGCTGCGCGAGTTGTGGCGGCCCTTGCCCTTCCTGGTCGCCGCCGGTTTCGCGGTGGTCCTGCTCACCGCCTTCTGGGTGCTGCGGCTGGGCAACGGCAAGCAGATCCAGCGCGCGCGCGGGCCGGCGGTCAATCCGCTCGCCTATCTCGGCCGGTTCTTCCGTCAGCCCCGGCTGATCGCCGGCTGGTTCTTCGCGGTGATCCGCAGCTGCGGCTGGTGGATCTACGTCGTCTACCTGCCGATCTTCTGCGTCGAGGCGGGCCTTGGCGACAAGGTGGGCGGCGTGGCGCTCACGCTGTCGAACGCGATGCTGTTCCTGACGCCGGTGCTGTTGCGGCTGGTCTCTCGCACCTCGGTGCGGCGGGCGGTGCGGGCGGCTTTCCTGCTCTGCGCCGTGACCTTCAGCATCGCGGCCCCGCTGGCGGGCTGGCCCTGGGTCACGGTGGCCTGTCTCTGGGTCGGGTCCTGCGGCCTCATCATGCTCGACGTGGCGGGGGGCCTGCCCTTCATGATGTCGGTGAAACCGTCCGAGCGGGTGGAGATGGCGGCGGTCTATTCCAGCTTCCGCGATGTCTCGGGCATCCTGACGCCGGGCGCGGCCTGGCTGGTGCTGCTGGCCGCGCCGCTTTCGGGGATCTTCGTGGTGGGCGGCGCGGCCTGCGCGCTCTGTTTCGCAATCGCGGGGCGGCTGCACCCGCGTCTCGGGGTGCAGCGGCCGTCGCGGGGCGGCGAGGTCAGTCCAGCAGCCGGCGCGCGATGACCTGCGCCTGAATCTCCGCCGCGCCCTCGAAGATGTTGAGGATGCGGGCGTCGCAGAGGATGCGGCTGATGCGGTATTCCAGCGCGAAGCCGTTGCCGCCATGGATCTGCAAGGCGTTGTCGGCCGAGGCCCAGGCGACGCGGGCGCCGAGCAGCTTGGCCATGCCCGCCTCCAGGTCGCAGCGCTTGTCGTGGTCCTTCTGCCAGGCGCTGAAATAGGTCAGTTGCCGGGCGATCATGATCTCCACCGCCATCATGGCGAGCTTGCCGGCGACGCGGGGAAATTCGATCAGCGCCTTGCCGAACTGCTTGCGCTCCTCGGCATATTGCATCCCGGTCTCCAGCGCCGATTGCGCCACGCCGATGGCGCGGGCGGCGGTCTGGATGCGGGCGCTCTCGAAGGTCTGCATGAGCTGCTTGAAGCCCTGGCCCGGCACGCCGCCCAAGAGGTTCTCGCCCTTCACCTTGAAGCCGTCGAAGGCGAGCTCGTATTCCTTCATGCCGCGATAGCCCAGCACCTCGATCTCGCCGCCGGTCATGCCGGGGGTGGGGAAGGGGTCGTCGTCGGTGCCGGGGATCTTCTCGGCGAGGAACATCGACAGGCCCCGGTAATCGGTGGTCTCGGGGTCGGTGCGGGCCAGCAGCGTCATCACATGGGTGCGCGCGGCATGGGTGATCCAGGTCTTGTTGCCGGTCACCTCCCAACCGTCGCCGGCCTTCACGGCGCGGGTGCGCAGGCTGCCGAGGTCGGAGCCGGTATTGGGCTCGGTGAACACCGCCGTCGGCAGGATCTCGCCCGAGGCCAGTTTCGGCAGCCACTGCGCCTTCTGCTCGGCGGTGCCGCCGCAGAGGATCAGCTCCGCCGCGATCTCGCTGCGGGTGCCGAGCGAGCCCACGCCGATATAGCCGCGCGACAGCTCCTCCGACACCACCACCATCGAGGCTTTCGACAGGCCGTAGCCGCCGAATTCCTCGGGGATGGTCAGGCCGAAGACACCCATTTCCGCGAGGGAATCGATGATCTCCATCGGGATCAGCTCGTCCTTCAGGTGCCAGTCATGGGCGTGGGGGATCACGCGGTCCTCCGCGAAGCGGCGGAACTGGTCGCGGATCATCTCCAGCTCTTCCTCCAGCCCCGTCGCGCCGAAGGTGGCGCGGCCGTGATTGTCGCGCATCAGCGCCACCAGCGCGGCGCGGGCGGCGGGGCTGTTGCCATGGGCGATCAGCGTGGCGGCGGCCTCGCCCGGCGCCCAGCTCAGGCCGAGATCGGAGAGCCGCGCGGTTTCGTTCTGCGACATCGGGATGCCGCCCGCGATCTGCGCGAGGTATTCGCCGAAGCCGATCTGGAGGATCAGCGCCTCCATCCCGCCATAGGCTCCCGCCTCGGCCAGCCGCCCGGCCCAGGCGGAAAGCTGGCGCAGGCTTTCGACATAGGTGGCGAGCCAGCTCAGCGCATGGGCGGCGAACTGCTCCTGTTCCAGCGCGGCGGCGGAGATCCGGCCGTTCGCGGTGACCCGGCCGCGCAGCGCCTCGCGGCCCTGATCGAACAGCGCCTCGACCTCGGGCAGGGCGGCGGCGGTCAGCGCCGCCAGATCGGCGAGGAGGGGCGAGCGGGTCACGGCTTGTCCATCATGCGGCATGGCGATTCCTCGGGTTCTGCGGTTGCGAAAGGGGTAGCTTCTTCGCAGGCGCAGCGCAACAAAAATTCAAACGATGCGCTGGTGGCGTAGGAATATGTCCCGACGAAAAGGGGTGCGGCCGGGCGCGCGGCGGGGTATGGACGGGCAGGGATCGCGGGCGGAGCGGGGCATGGATTTCCTGATGGCGGGGCAGGCGGCGGGCATCTTCTGGCTCGCCATGGCGGTGACGCTGTTCGCCGGTTTCGTGAAGGGGGCCATCGGTTTCGCCATGCCGATGATCATGATCTCGGCCTTCTCGGCCTTCCTGCCGCCGGAGACCGCGCTGGCCGGGCTGATCCTGCCGACGCTGGTGGTGAATGTGCAGCAGGCGTTCCGCGACGGGCTGGCCGGGGTGATCGAGACGGCGCGGACCTATTGGCGGATGATCCTGGCGACGCTGGTCTTCATCGTGATCTCGGCGCAGTTCGTGCGGGCGATCCCGCTGCCGGTCTTCCTGTTCGGCCTCGGCCTGCCGATCGCCGGTTTCGCGCTGGCGCAACTGGCGGGGCGCAGCCTCGCGCTGCGGCTGGAGCATCGCAACCGCGCGGAATGGGCGCTGGGCGTGGTGAGCGGCGTCTATGGCGGCATCGCCGGGGTCTGGGGGCCGGCGGTGACGGTGTTCCTGCTTTCGGTCGGGACGGGCAAGCAGGAGATGGTGCGCACGCAAGGCGTGATCTTCCTGATGGGGGTCGTGGTGCTCCTGGGCGCGCATCTGCAATCGGGGGTGCTGAACGCGGTGACGCTGCCCTTCTCGGTGGCGCTGGTGGTGCCTTCGGTCATCGGCATGTGGATCGGGCAGAAGGCGCATGACCGGCTGGATCAGGCCCGCTTCCGCTGGTGGACGCAGGTGCTGCTGGTGCTGACCGGGGTGAACCTGATGCTGCGGGCGGTGGCGTAGGGGGCGGGGTCAGGGCTGCCGGAGGTCTTTGGGTCTTTCGCCCTTGCCATCCCT
>JBDHSR010000019.1:0-18791 GCA_039808305.1 Gemmobacter sp.
CACCGAAGCGGCGACCGCCGCGACCGAGGCCGCCGGCGCCGCGACCGAAGCTGCGACCGATGCCGCCACCGCCGCCGGTGAAGCCGCGGGCGAGGCCGCGACGGCCGCCGGCGAGGCTGCCTCCGAGGTCGCGACCGTGGCGACCGAAGCCGCCACCGCCGCGACCGATGCCGCGTCGGAGGCCGTTTCCGATACCGCCGCCGCGCTCGACCCGGCGAGCTTCGATGCCGCGCGCATCACCGGCCTGATCGACGCCTCGACGCTCGACGACGCGACCAAGGCCACGCTGAAGGCCGCCGTGGATGGCGCCGCGAAGAATCCGGCGCTGGTCGATGCCGCCGTGAAGCAGGTGAAAGCCGCGCTCGGCATGTGAGCCCTCGCCGATCGGAAAACGCCGCGCATCATCGCGCGGCGTTTTTTATTTTTTTGCATGGTGTTGAGAGTGATACTTCATGTATATCATGAGGTATGGGCCGCCCCCGTCTTCATGCGGGAGCCGACGTTTCCCTCGGCCGCATCGAAAAACGCCACGCTGATCCAGCGTGGCGTTTTCTTTTTGTTTCAGTGCCTTGCGCGGCGATCCTCAGATACCGTCGCCGACGAAGGCCTTCTCCACCACATATTCGCGCGGCTCGGAATTGGCGCCCTCGCGCAGCCCGAACCCCTCCAGCACCGCCATCACGTCCTTGTTGAAGGCGAGGCTGCCGCAGACCATGGCGCGGTCGGTTTCCGGGTTCATCGGCTCCAGCCCCAGATCGGCGAAGACCTTGCCGGAGGCGAGGTTGTCGGTGATCCGGCCCATATGCGGGAATTCCTCGCGCGTGGTGGTGGGATAATAGAGCAGCTTGCCCTCCACCATCTCGCCGATCAGCGGGTCTTCCTTCAGGCTTTCCACCAGTTGCCGGCCGTATTCCAGCTCGCCCACCGTGCGGCAGGTATGCATCATCACCACCTGGTCGTATTTCTCGTAGGTCTCCGGCTCGCGCATCAGCGAGGCGAAGGGGGCGATGCCGGTCCCGGTGGCGAGGAACCAGATCCGCTTGCCGGGCAGCAGCGCGTCATGCACCAGCGTGCCCACCGGCTTCGGGCGCAGGATGATCTGCTCGCCCGGCTGGATATGTTGCAGCTTCGAGGTGAGCGGGCCGTCCGGCACCTTGATCGAATAGAATTCCAGCTCCTCGTCCCAGGCGGGCGAGGCGATGGAATAGGCGCGCAACAGCGGCTTGCCGTTGTCGCCCAGGAGGCCGATCATCACGAACTCGCCCGAGCGGAAGCGCAGGGAGGCGGGCCGCGTGACGCGGAAGGAGAACAGCCGGTCCGTCCAATGCGTGACCGAGGTCACGGTCTGGGCGTCGGGCAGGGTGACTTTGATCGCGGCGGTATCGGACACGGGTTTTTGCTCGGTCATGGACTATTCTTTCCTGAATAGGTCAGGCGGGATGGCGAGGAAAGCCCGGAATCAGGCGCGCAGCCGCGACTGATAGTCATGGGCGCGCCAGTCGGCGCGGAATTTCCACTGGTCTTCCGGCTGGCGGGCGGCGAGCTCGTCGGGGATCTCCACCGCGTCGAAGCCGACGCGGCGGGCCATGGCGTATTGGTCGGCGATGACGGGGCCGAGCGCGCGCAGCTCGCCCGTATAGCCCATCATCCGCAACCGGCGCGCCAGGGTGAAGGCGCGCCCGTCGCTGAAGGCGGGAAAGCCGATGCGGATCAGCGTCAGCCGGTCCAGCACCGGCGCCAGCGCCGCCGGGTCGTCGGTATGGGCCAGATCGACCGCCACCGCCCCGCCCAGATCGGCAAGGCCGGGATTGGCGCTGTCGGCCACCTGGGTGAAGCCGGTATCGGTGACGATCACGCTCATGCCGCGCTCTCCTCGGATGTCACGGGGCCGCGCACGGCCTTGCCGTTGATGAAATGGATGCCGCATTCGGTTTTCTGGCTGCCGCGCCAGCGGCCCGCGCGCGGGTCCTCGCCCGGTTTTACCGGGCTGGTGCAGGGGGCGCAACCGATGGACGGATAGCCTTTGGCCACCAGCGGATGCCGGGGCAGGCGGTTGTTGACGATATATTCTTCCAGATCCTCGCGGCCCCAATGCGCCAGCGGGTTCACCTTGATGCGGTAATCGCCCTCGGCCTCGAAGAAATCGACATCCTGCCGGGTCGCGCCCTGATAGCGCTTGCGGCCGGTGATCCAGCCGTCGAAGCCCTTCAGCGCCCGCTCCAGCGGCTCCACCTTGCGGATGGCGCAGCAGGCGTCAGTGCTGAACTGGTGCAGCGTGCCGTCGGGGTCGTCGAACTCCACCTTGCGCGGATGCGCCCGGATGGTGCGGATGTCGCAGAGCGCCAGCTTCTCGGCCAGCTCGCGCTGATAATCCAGCGTCTCCTGGAACAGCATCCTTGTGTCGACGAAGAGCACCGGCGTCTCCGGCGCCAGCACCGAGACCAGATGCAAGAGCACCACCGATTCCGCCCCGAAAGAGGAGACCAGCGCCACCTGCCCCAGATCGGGGTCGTTCAGCGCCCGTTCCAGCACCGCCGTCGCGCCATGATGGCGGTAGCGGGCGTTCAGCGCGGCGACACGCTCCGCCACGCTGCCGGAGGGCGCCAGATGGCTGTCACGCGGCATCCCGTTTCCCTTCGGCCGGATAGAGCGCGGCCTTGAAGGGCGCGAGGCCGAGCCGCCGCCAGGTCTGGAGGAAGGTTTCGGCCGGGCCGTCGCGATGCTCCAGATAGGCGCGCACGATCCGCTCGATGGCGGGCACGATCTCGTCATAGGCGAAGCCGGGGCCGGTCTTCTCGCCGATCACCGCCGTCTCGGTGCCGTCGCCGCCCAGCGTGATCTGGTAATTCTCCACCCCCGCGCGGTCGAGCCCGAGAATGCCGATATGGCCGACATGGTGATGGCCGCAGGCATTGATGCAGCCCGAGATCTTGATCTTCAGCGGCCCGATCTCGTGCTCCAGCTTCAGCGCCTCGAACCGGGTGGCGATCTCCTGCGCGACCGGGATCGAGCGGGCGGTGGCCAGCGCGCAGTAATCCATGCCGGGGCAGGCGATGATGTCGGAGATCAGCCCGACATTCGCGGTGGCGAGCCCATGCTTCGACAGCACGGCATGGATCGCCGGCAGGTCGGCCTTGTGGACATGCGGCAGGATGACGTTCTGCTCGTGGCTGATGCGCAGCTCCGAATGGCCGTAGCGCTCGGCCAGATCGGCCAGCACCCGCATCTGCTCGGCGGTGGCGTCGCCGGGCGTCTCGCCATGCGCCTTCAGGCTGACCGTCACGATGGCGTATTGCGCGTTGCGATGCTCGGCCAGATTGGTATCGGCCCAGGCGCGGAACACCGGATCGGCCTTGTAGAAGGCGTCGTAGCCTTCGATGGGCGCGTTGCGGAAGGCGGGCGGCGCGAAAGCCTCCTTGATCTCGGCCAGCAGCTTCTGGTCGTTGCCGCCGAAGAGCGGGCGCAGCTCGGCGAAGCGCGCCTCGATCATCCGGGTGATCTCTTCCTTGCCGGTCTCGTGCAGCGTGATCTTGATGCGCGCCTTGAACTTGTTGTCGCGCCGGCCCAGCGTGTTGTAGACGCTCAGCACCGCCTCGACATAGGGCAGCAGATCCTCGACCGGCAGGAAGTCGCGCACCACCATGCCGACCATCGGCGTGCGGCCCAGACCGCCGCCCACCAGCACCTCGAAGCCGGTCTCGCCCTGCGCGTTGCGCACCATCCTGAGGCCGATGTCATGGGCGCGGGTCACCGCGCGGTCGTTCGGCGCGCCGGTGATGGCGATCTTGAACTTGCGCGGCAGGAACTGGAATTCCGGGTGATCGGTCGACCATTGCCGCAGCAGCTCCGCATAGGGGCGCGGATCCTCGATCTCGTCCGCCGCCGCGCCGGCGAAATGGTCGGCGGTGACGTTGCGCACGCAGTTGCCCGAGGTCTGGATGGCGTGCATCTCCACATCGGCCAGCGCCGAGAGGATCTTCGGCACGTCCGGCAGCTTCGGCCAGTTGAACTGGATGTTCTGCCGGGTGGTGAAATGGCCGTAGCCCTTGTCCCAGGTCTCGGCGATCATCGCCAGTTGCCGCATCTGGCGCGGGTTCAGCGTGCCGTAGGGGATCGCCACCCGCAGCATATAGGCATGGAGTTGCAGATAGAGCCCGTTCATCAGCCGCAGCGGCCGGAACTCCTCCTCGGTCAGCGCGCCCTCGATCCGGCGCTCGACCTGATGGGTGAATTGCGCGACGCGGGCGCGGATGAAGGCCTGGTCGAATTCGGAATAGCTGTACATCTGGCTCTCGGAGGGCTGGCGGCGGCTGGGGTCAGATCAGTTCGGCCTGCTTGCCGAGGAAGTAGTTCGACGGGCCGCGGGTGCGGAACAGCTCGCGGAAATGGGTGGGCTCGGGGCCGGCGGGACCGGGGCGCGCATCGGCGAGATAGGGGCCGACCACCAGGTTCTTCTGCGCCAGCGCGTGCAGCAGGCGCAGCTGGGCATGGGCCTCGTCCTCCAGCAGCTCCGCCTCCTCGTGGCGGCGGGTCCAGCGGTCGTCGGCGGTCAGATAGACCACATCGCCTTCGAGCAGCGCGTTGGCGGTGACGACTTTCGGGCTGAAGCGGGCCATGGGACTCTCTCCGGTGATGCGGGTTTCTGCGCTGCAATATAGGATATTTTTCCGTTTTCTCGCCAGATGCCCTTGCGGATAAGGACATTTGTTCTGAATATGGAGGCGGATGGAACAGGGTTCCGCTGCAAGGGGAAGAACAGGAATGTCGGCCCGGCTGGACGAGATGGACCGGAAAATCCTTGCCCTGCTGCAAGAGGACGCGGAGCAGTCGCTGGACGAGATCGCCCGCAAGGTGGGATCGAGCAAGACCCCGGTCTGGAATCGCATCAAGCGGATGAAGGAGGCCGGCGTCATCCTCCGCATGGCCGCCCAGCTCGACCCCGAGGCGCTGGGGCTGGAGGCCTGCTTCTTCGTGCTGATCCGCACCAGCGAGCACGAGGCGGAATGGCAGCGCCGCTTCCTGCAAACCCTGCGCGAGCGCCCCGAGGTGCTGGAGGCGCATCGGCTGGCCGGCGACATCGACTATATCCTGAAGGTCCGGGTGAAGAACGCCCGCGCCTACGACACCTTCTACCAGGCGCTGATCGCGCAGGTGAAGATCCACAATGTCACAGCGCTCCTGAGCATGGAGGAGATCAAGGCGACCAGCGCGCTGCCGCTGTGAGGCGCCCGGCGGCCGGCCGGGCAGGGGGCGCTCGCGCCCCCTCGGCCCGTTCCGGGCCTCACCCCCCGAGGATATTTTCAGACAGAAAATGGGGAAGGCGCGCGCCCTTGTTCATTTTCTGTCCCCAAATATCCTCGGGGGTGAATTGAGCGCGCAGCGCTCAAGAGGGGGCGGAAAGCCCCCTCACGCCGCCGTCACCATCAGGCGGGTCAGGCCGTGGAAATGGTAGACATCGCCATAGCGCGGCGGGGCGGCGAGGCGCAGCCGGGGCAGGCGGTCGAACAGGATGGGCAGCGCGGTCCGCAATTCCAGCCGCGCCAGCGGGGCGCCGACGCAGAAATGCGCGCCGGCGCCGAAGCCGACATGCGGCTTCGCCGGGCGGGCGGGATCGAAGCGGTCCGGCCGGTCCCAGACCCTCGGGTCGCGATTGGCGGCGCCGAGCAGGAGTTGCACCTCGGCGCCTTCCGGCAGGGTGTGGCCCATCACCTCGACATCCTCGTAGAGCCAGCGGCGGAAGATGTGCAGCGGCGGGTCGAAGCGCAGGATCTCCTCCACCGTCGCCTCGATGCGGTCGGCGGCCAGCGCGGCGGGCGGGGTACGGTGTTCCAGCAGCGCCTTCACCCCGTTGCCGATGCTGTGCACCGTCGCCTCGTGCCCGGCGTTCAGCAGCAGGATGCAGGTGGTGATGAGTTCGTCGGTCGAGAGTTTCTCGCCCTCCTGTTCCGCGGCGATCAGGGCGGAGATCAGGTCGTCGCGCGGGGTGGCGCGGCGCTCTTCGACATAGGCGCGCATGAAGGCGACGAAAGCCTCGGTCGCCGCCACCGCCGCATCCTCGCGCGCGCGGTCGCGGCCGGCCTGATACATGCCGACCATGGCGTTCGACCAGCGCAGCAGGTCGTCGCCCATCTCCTCGGGCACGCCGAGCAGGCGGGCGATGACGATCACCGGCAGGCGTTGGCCGAAAGCGGCGAGCAGGTCGAACGGGCCGGGCGGGAAGGTGTCGATCAGCTCGTGGCAGAGCCGGTCGATTTCAGGTTGCAGCGCCGCGATCCGGCGCGAGGTGAAGGCGCGCAGCACCAGGCCGCGCAGGCGGGTATGGCGCGGCGCCTCCAGTTCCAGCATGGAATGCGCCTCGACCGCGTAGAAGGGGGCGAGGTGGTCGGGGATCGGCGGCCGCCGGTCGGGCGGCGCCTCACGGCCGAGGCGGCGGTCGCGCAGCAGCGCGCTGACGGCGGCGTGGCTGCCGGTGGAGATCAGCCCGTACTCCTCCCAGACGAAGAACGGGCCGGCGGCGCGGGCGCGGTCGTAGAACGGATAGGGATCCTGCACGAAACCGGGGTCGAGCGGCGATTGCGAAAGGCGTTGCATGGGTTTCACTCCGTCACGGGGCGGCGGGCGGGGCCGGTCTGGGCCAGCAGGACGCCGGCCGCGACCAGCGCCGCCCCCGCCACCTGCACCCAGTTCCACGGGGCGCCCAGCAGGAACAGGAAGACCATGACATAGAACGGCGCCGCATTCATGTGCAGCGTGGCGGTGCCGATGCCGAGATGGCCGATCCCGGCGATCCAGGTCAGTTGGCAGATCGCCATGCCGAAGATGCCGAAGACGCAGAGCGCCAGCACCTCGCGCGGGCCGATCGCCGCCCAGTCCACCGCCGGGCCGCCGGTCAGCGCCAGCGCCGCCGCGCCGATCCCGGTGGCGGCGACGGCGCCGAGCAGCGTCAACGTGGTGCGGCCGAGCGGGCTCATGCCCGGCAGGGCGGTGACGGTGAGCCGCGAGCCGATGGTATAGACCAGCACCGAGCCGAAGGCGTAAAGCGCGCCGATCCCGAGGGTCAGCCCGTCCACGCCGCCGCCGAGGCTCATCAGCCCGCCCGCGACCGACAGCGCGATGCCGCCGACCAGCGGCAGGGTGACCGGGCGGCCGTCGAGCAGGCATTCCAGCGCCATGCCGATCACCGGCGCGCTGGCCGAGATCACCGCCACCGTAACCGCGTCGGTCTCGGCCTGCGCCATGACCAGCAGCACGCCGCAGGCCCCGAGGCCGAGCGCGCCGATGCCGAGGCCGCGCGCCCAGGACGCGCGCGCCAGCGCGCCCGTCCCCTCGTGCCAGAGCCAGAGCGGCAGCAGCACCGCCGCCGCGATCCCCATCCGGGCGAGGGTCAGCGGCAGCGGCGGCATCGGCCCGAGCAGAAAGTTCGCGGCCGGCAGCCCCGCCGCCCAGGACAGCATCGAGGCCAGAAGGATGAGGTTCGCCCGGAATGGCGTCATGGCGGGGGTCCGGCTGCAAGAGATGGGGCCAGCCTGCCCGGCCGGGCCGGGCGGCGCTTGGCGGAAAGCGACAGCGCTGGTCAGGCGGCGGCGAGGGCTGCGACGATGGCGCCGAAATCGGCGGCTTTCAGGCTCGCCCCGCCGACCAGCGCGCCGTCGACATCGGCCACCGCGAAGATGGCGGCGGCGTTGTCGGGCTTCACCGATCCGCCGTAAAGCAGCCGGATGCCCGCCGCCTCGGCGCAGCGGGCGGCGAGTTCGCGGCGCAGGACACCGTGGACCTCGGCGATCTCGTCCAGCGTCGGGGTGCGGCCGGTGCCGATGGCCCAGACCGGCTCATAGGCGATCACCAGATTGGCGGCGGTGGCGCCCTCGGGCACCGAGCCGCGCAATTGCCGGCCGACCACGGCCAGCGTCTCGCCCGCGTCGCGCTCCGCCCCGGTCTCGCCGAGGCAGATCACGGCGATGAGCCCGGCGTGCCAGGCGGCTTCGGCCTTGGCGCGGACCATCGCGTCGCTCTCGCCATGATCGGCGCGGCGCTCGGAATGGCCGAGGATGACATGGCTCGCCCCGGCATCGGCCAGCATCGCGGCGGAGATGTCGCCGGTATGGGCGCCTGAAGCGGCGGCATGGCAATCCTGTCCGCCGATGGCCAGCGCCGTGCCGCGCGCCGCCTCGGCCATCCGCGCGATCAGCGTGGCGGGCGGGCAGAGCAGCAGGTCGCAGCCCGGCGCGGGATGGGCGGACAAGAGCGCCGTCACCTCGGCCAGATCGGCGGCGGTGCCGTTCATCTTCCAGTTTCCGGCGGCGAGTTTGCGCATCCTGCCCCTCCCATGCTTGCGGCGGCCCTTATGCCAAAGGGGACGGGCAGGGGAAAGGGCTCAGGCGCCCGGCTGGTCGCGGAACTTGATGGATTCGCCGCAGCCGCAGGCCTCGACCACATTGGGGTTGTTGAAGCGGAAGCCCGATTCCAGCGCCGAGACCTGATAGTCGATCTCGGTGCCGAACAGGAACATCTGCGCCATCGGCGCGATCAGCACCCGCGCGCCCTCCTGCTCGATCACCTCGTCGAGCGGATTGACCTCGGCCACGTAATCCATGGTGTATTCCATGCCGGCGCAGCCGCCCTTCTTCACGCCGATGCGCAGGCCCTGCGACCCCTGCCGCTCCATCAGCCGGCGGATCTGCCGCACGGCGGCGGGGGTGAGGGTGAGGGCCTGTTTGCCGGGGATGCCGAACATCGCTGCGATCCTTGATACCTGTGCGGCAAAGATAGGATTTTCCGGCCCCCGCCGCAAGGCGGCGTCCCGCAATCCCGCAAGGCGGCGTCCGGCAATCCCCGACGCGCCGCCCTCCGCCGTCACATGAAGCCGAGTTCCAGCCGCGCCTCGTCGGACATCATGTTCATGCCCCAGGGCGGATCGAAGGTCATCAGCACGCGGACGGATTTCACGCCCGGCACCGCCTCCACCGCGTCCTGCACCCAGCCCGGCATCTCGCCCGCCACCGGGCAGCCCGGCGCGGTGAGCGTCATCACGATCTCCACGTCGCTGCCCGCGTCGATGTCGATGGTGTAGACGAGGCCGAGATCGAAGATGTTCACCGGAATCTCCGGGTCGAACACGGTGCGGCAGGCATCCGCGATCGGCTCGTAAAGCGGATGGTCGGTGGTGGAGGGCTTGATCAGGGGCGCGCCCTCGATCGGATCCTGGGCCTCGGTCATGATGGTCTCGCTGGGTTTAGTTGAGCGATTATATAGGGAATCGCGCCGCCGAGGTCCAGTGCGTCACAACAGCCAGCGGTCGAGCCGCAGCCGCAGGATCAGCCGGACCAGCAGGGCCGAGCCCGCCAGCGTCAGCAGGAACACCGCCGGATAGGGAAGATCGGTCAGCCGGATCAGCAGGGCGACGAAGAAGACATGCAGGAAGAAGATGCCGTTGGCATAGCTGCCGAGGTCGCGGGCGCTGCCGCGCAGATCGGCCTGGAGGGCGCGGATCACCAGCGCCGGGGCGGCGAGGGTCAGCGACAGCAGGTTGTCATGGCTCACCGGACGGGGGGCGAAAGCCTCCAGCGCCAGCGATTCCGCCAGGAGGGCCAGCGTGGCGGCCAAGGCGGCGCCGGTGACGAGGCCGGGGTTCAGGCGGGCGGGCAGGTCGTGCCGGCGGATCAGCATCCCGGCGAGGAAGAAGGGCAGGCCGAGGAACAGCCCGTTGCGATGCAGCCAGACCGGGCTGCCGATCCAGGGCGCCGAGGGCCGCCAGATCTCCAGCGCGAAGGCCAGCGTCACGGCGACGCCCCCGGCATAGGCCAGCGCCATCAGCTCGAGCAGGCGGCGGGTCGGCCAGCGGCAGACCAGCGCCGCGATCGCCGCCGCCAGCGCCGCCGCGACCAGATACCACAGGTGCCACCAGCCGACGAGCCAGACCCGCAGGATCGTCACCCAGTCCGAGGCGCGCCAGGCGCCCTCCCAGACCGGAAGATAAAGCAGCATCCAGACCAGATAGAGCCAGAGCAGGTGCCGGATATAGGGCAGCGCCCGTCCGGCCAGCGCCTTCGGCTCGAAGAAATAGCCGTTGATGACGAAGAAGGCCGGCACGGCCAGCCGGAACAGCCCGTCGCCGGTCAGCAGCACCAAAGCGCGGTTGTCGATCCCGAACGGATTGACATGGATGCCGACGACCATCACCGCCAGCCCCAGCTTCAGCAGGTCGAGCGCCGGATTGCGCCCGGCGCGCGTCGCGCCCGCCATCGCGCCCCCGATCAGAACGGGATGTCGTCGTCGAGATCGGCGCGCCCGCCGCCCGCCCCGCCGCCGGCGGGCGCGCCGCCGCCGCCGCCGAAGCCGCCGCCCGAGGACCGGCCGCCGCCATAGCCGCCGCCGCCCGCGCCGCCGCCATAGCCGCCCCGGCCGCCGCCGCCCCCGAAGCCGCCCGAGCCGCCTTCGTAATCGCCGCCGCCCTGTTCGTCATAGCCGCCACCGCCGCCGCCCGAACCGCCGCCTTCGCCGCGCCCGTCGAGCAGGGTCAGCTCGCCCCGATAGGGCCGCAGCACGATCTCGGTCGTGTAGCGGTCCTGGCCGGACTGGTCCTGCCATTTGCGGGTTTCCAGCGCGCCCTCGATATAGACCTTGGAGCCCTTGCGCAGATATTGCTCGGCGATCTTGGCCAGCGGCTCGGAGAAGATGGCGACCGAATGCCACTCCGTCCGCTCCTTGCGCTCGCCGGTATTGCGGTCGCGCCAGGTTTCCGAGGTGGCGATGCGCAGGTTCACCACCTTGCCGCCGTTCTGGAAACTGCGCACCTCCGGGTCGCGGCCGAGGTTTCCGACGATGATGACCTTGTTGACCGAGCCCGCCATGGCTGCCTCTCCCGATTCTCGTTGCGGGGAAAGCTTCGCCCGCGATGGTAAACATATCCTTGCCCTCCCTATACCGGGCGGGCGCGGCCACGGCAACGGGCGGGCGCATCCGGGCGGGAACCCGCCGGAACCGGCGCCGCGGCGGGTCGAAATCCGCTGGAAGCGGGACGCGAAATCCGTATAGTCGCCGGGCGGAAGCCAGTTGCAAGGTCAGGAATGCGCCGGAAGCTTGTCTCGATCGGTCTCGCGGCCACGCTCGCCATGGGCGGCACGGCCATGGCGGACGGCCTGAAACTCAGCGGTTCGACCAAATCCCGCGCGCTGCTGTTCAAGTCGCAGACCGCGCTGCTCGACGGGCGGCTGTCGAAGCAATACGAGGGTTCGGTCCGCCTGACGCCGAAGCCGAAGCTGAAGGACGGCGACGAGACCGCCGCCCTGCCGAGCTATCGCGGCCGCTACAAGGGGCAATATCTGGAAATCGCCAAGGCGATGGCCCGCAAGCATGGCGTGCCGGAGGATCTGTTCCTGCGGCTGGTGCAGCAGGAAAGCGGCTGGAATCCCGGGGCGGTGTCGCCGAAAGGGGCGACGGGGCTGGCGCAGCTCATGCCCGACACGGCGCGGCTGCTGCGGGTGGACATCAACGATCCGCATCAGAACCTGGAGGGCGGGGCGCGTTACCTTGCCATGATGTACGGCAAGTTCGGCAGCTGGCGCCACGCGCTCGCCGCCTACAATGCCGGGCCGCAGGCGGTGGAGAAGCATGGCGGCATTCCGCCCTATGCCGAAACCAAGAACTACGTGAAGGTCATTCTCGGCGGCTGAGGCGGGGGTTCCGTTGCCCGGTCCCGCCTTGCGACAAGGGCGCGCAGCCCCATGGCAGCGCGCCGGGCTTTGCCCTATGATCGCCGCCGAGAAGGAGAAACGCGCATGATCGTCGAACTCGGGCATTTCGCGCTGGTGCTGGCGCTGGCTGTCGCATGCTTGCAGGCGGTGCTGCCGCTGGTCGGCGCCTGGCGGCGCTGGGGCGGCTGGATGGCGGTGGCGGAGCCGGCGGCGCTGGTGCAGTTCCTGCTGGTCGCGGTGGCGTTCGGCGCGCTGACCTGGGCCTTCGTGACCTCGGATTTCTCGCTGCGGCTGGTGGTGCTGAACAGCCATACCGACAAGCCGATGCTCTACAAGATCTCCGGCGTCTGGGGCAATCACGAGGGCTCGCTGCTGCTGTGGGTGCTGATCCTGTCGGGGTTCGGCGCCTGCGCCGCGCTGTTCGGCGGCGACCTGCCGGCGACGCTGCGGGCGCGGGTGCTGGCGGTGCAGGGCTCCATCGGGGTGGCGTTCCTCGGCTTCCTGCTCCTCACCTCCAACCCCTTCCTGCGGCTGGCCGAGCCGCCGTTCAACGGCGACGATCTCAATCCGCTGTTGCAGGATCCCGGCCTCGCCTTCCATCCGCCCTTCCTCTATCTCGGCTATGTCGGGCTCAGCATGGCCTTCAGCTTCGCCGTCGCCGCGCTGATCGAGGGGCGGGTGGACGCGGCCTGGGCGCGCTGGGTGCGGCCCTGGACACTGGCCGCCTGGATCTTCCTCACCATCGGCATCGCGCTCGGCTCCTGGTGGGCCTATTACGAGCTGGGCTGGGGCGGCTTCTGGTTCTGGGACCCGGTGGAGAACGCCTCCTTCATGCCCTGGCTCTTCTCGGCGGCGCTCCTGCATTCCGCCATCGTGGTGGAAAAGCGCGAGAGCCTGAAGGCCTGGACCATCCTGCTCGCCATCCTCGCCTTCGGCTTCTCGCTGATCGGCACCTTCATCGTGCGCTCGGGCGTCATCACCTCGGTGCATTCCTTCGCCAGCGACCCGGAGCGGGGCGTGTTCATCCTGATGATCCTCGCCCTGTTCACCGGCGGCGCGCTGATGCTCTTCGCGGCGCGGGCCTCGGCGATGGAGGCGAAGGGGGTCTTCGCCATGGTCAGCCGCGAAAGCGCGCTGGTCGCCAACAACCTGTTGCTGGCGGTCGCGGCCTTCGTGGTGTTCATCGGCACGATCTGGCCGCTGGTCGCGGAAATCCTGTGGCAGCGCAAGCTGAGCGTGGGGGCGCCGTTCTTTGACGCGGCCTTCACCCCCTTCATGGTGGCGCTGGCGGTGCTGCTGCCGGTCGGGGCCATCCTGCCGTGGAAACGCGCGCAGCTCGGCCGGGCGATGCGGGCGCTGGCCCCGGCGCTGGTGCTGGCCGGCGCGGTCTGCGCGCTGGTCTGGGCGGTGCAGACCGGCCGCTCGGCGCTCGCCCCGGTCGGCGCGGCGCTGGCGGTCTGGATCGTGCTGGGCGCGCTCACCGATCTCTGGCAGCGGGCGGGGCGCGGCGGTATCGCCGCGAAGCTTGGCCGGATGCGCCGGCTGCCGCGCGCCGAATGGGGCAAGGCCACCGCCCATGCCGGGCTGGGCGTCACCCTCTTCGCCGTCGCCGCGATGACCGCCTGGTCGAGCGAGGTCATCAAGGTGGTGCAGGTCGGCGGCAGTTTCGAGCTGCACGGCCATGAGGTCACCCTCGCGGCGGTGGATCAGGTGGAGGGGCCGAACTACCTCTCGACCACCGCCACGATGGAGGTGCGGCGCGGCGGCCGGCTGGTCGCCACGCTCCATCCCGAGAAGCGGGTCTATCCGGTGCAGGCGATGCCCACCACCGAGGCGGCGCTGGATTACGGCCTGTTCCGCGACATCTATCTGGTGATCGGCGATCCGCAGGAAAACGGCGGCTGGGCGGTGCGCGGCTATTGGAAGCCCTTCGCCAACTGGCTCTGGCTCGGCGCCGGGCTGATGGCCTTCGGGGGCCTCCTGTCGCTGACCGACCGGCGCTGGCGGGTGGCGGCCGGCGCGCGCCGCGCGGCCGCGGTTCCGGCGGAGTGAGGCCGATGCGCAAGATCCTTGCTTTGTGCCTGATGCTCGCCACCCCCGCCTTCGCGGTGCAGCCCGACGAGGTCCTGCCCGACCCGGCGCTGGAGGCGCGGGCGCGCGCCATCTCGCAATTGCTGCGCTGCCCGGTCTGCCAGGGCGAGAATATCGACGATTCGAACGCCCAGATCAGCCGCGACCTGCGGCTTCTGGTGCGGGAACGGCTGCTGGCCGGCGACAGCGACGCGGCGGTGGTGGATTTCGTGGTCGACCGCTACGGCGAATTCGTGCTGTTCGAGCCGCGCGCCACCGGCGGCAATCTGGTGCTCTGGCTCGCCGGGCCGGGGCTTCTGCTGGTCGCGGGGGCGGCGGCGCTGCTCTACCTGCGCCGCCGCGCCGCCGCCGCCACCGATGCGTTGACCGAAGAGGAAGAACGGCGGCTCGCCGAAATCCTCAAGGAGTGACGCGCCGTTCCGCTTGCCTCGCCACGCCGGCGCGCCACAATCGGCCGGAAAGAGCGAAAGGCAGGATATGGACCCGATCATCCTCACCGAAAGCGGCGGCATCGCCACCATCACGCTGAACCGCCCCGAGGTGATGAACGCGCTCTCCACCGAATTGCGGCGGCAGATGCTGGCGGCGCTGACCAGGGCGTCGGCAAGCGCGCGGGTGATCGTGATCACCGGGGCCGGGCGCGCCTTCTGCTCGGGGCAGGATCTGGCGGATGCGCGCCGGCTCGGCGACGAGGTGCCGTTCGAGACGATCCTGAACGAGGAATATGTGCCGCTGCTGAACGCGATCTACGATTGCCCGGTGCCGACCATTGCCGCGGTGAACGGCGCGGCGGCGGGGGCGGGGGCGAACCTCGCGCTGGCGGCGGATGTGGTGATCGCGGCGGAAAGTGCGAGCTTCGTGCAGGCCTTCACCCGGATCGGCCTCATCCCCGATGCCGGCGGCACCTGGTGGCTGCCGCGCCAGATCGGCGCCGCCCGCGCCATGGGCGCCTGCCTCTTCGCCGACAAGGTGACGGCGCGGCAGGCCGAAAGCTGGGGCATGATCTACGAGGCGGTGCCGGACGAGGCCTTCGCCGCCCGCGTGGCTGAACGCGCCGCCCATCTGGCCCAAGGCCCGACCGCCGCCTATCGCGCCTTGAAACAGGCGCTGCGCGGCGCGCTCGCCAACGACCTGCCGGCGCAACTGGCGCTGGAGGCGCGGTTGCAGGACGCGGCCGGCCGGACGGCGGATTTCCGCGAGGGCGTCGCCGCCTTCCTGGAAAAGCGCCCGCCCCGCTTCACCGGCGCCTGAAACGACACACCCCCGCGCAAGGCGCGGGGGGCTTCGCGAAGCCCGAGAACGGTCACACCCCGCGCGACAGCGCCGCCACGCCGGTCCGCGCGATCTCGATCAGGCCGAGCGGCCGCATCAGGTCGGCGAAGGCGTCGATCTTCTCCGGCGTGCCGGTCATCTCGAAGACGAAGCTCTCCAGCGTCGAATCCACCACATTCGCCCGGAAGATCTCGCAGAGCCGCAGCGCCTCGATCCGCGCCTCGCCCTTGCCGGCCACCTTGATCAGCGCCAGCTCCCGCTGCACCGCCGGCCCCTCCACCGTCAGGTCATGCACCGCATGGACCGGCACCAGCCGGCCGAGCTGCGCCTTGATCTGCTCGATCACATGCGGCGTCCCCCGCGTCACGATGGTGATGCGCGAGCGGTGCCCGGCATGGTCGATCTCGGCCACGGTCAGGCTGTCGATATTGTAGCCCCGGCCGGAAAACAGGCCGATCACCCGCGCCAGCACGCCGCTCTCATTGGCGACGATCACCGCGAGCGTGTGGCTCTCCACCGTCTCGGCATGGGAATCGCGCAGGTCATAGGCGGAGTGGCTCGTGGAGCCCTTCTTGATATTGAGCGCCGACATCCGGCCCTCCCTTCATTTTCTGTCTGAAAATATCCCACGGGGGTCCGGGGGCGTGAAGCCCCCGGTCCGACGATTCACACCAGCACCGCGCCGCCGGCCTTGATGACGCCCTGCGTGTCGGCCTCGCCCAGCAGCATCTCGTTATGCGGCTTGCCCGAGGGGATCATCGGGAAGCAGTTCTCGTGCTTCTCGACGAGGCAGTCGAAGATCACCGGCCCGTCATAGCGGATCATCTCCAGGATCGCGTCGTCCAGATCCTTCGGATCGCCGCATTTGATGCCCTTGCAGCCGAAGGCCTCGGCCAGTTTCACGAAATCCGGCAGGCTTTCCGACCAGGAATGGCTGTAGCGCTCGCCATGCAGCAGCTCCTGCCATTGCCGCACCATGCCGAGGCGTTCATTGTTCAGGATGAACTGCTTGACCGGGGCGCGGAACTGCATCGCCGTGCCCATTTCCTGCATGTTCATCAGCCAGGACGCCTCGCCGGCCACGTTGATCACCAGCGCCTCGGGATGGGCGATCTGCACGCCGATCGAGGCCGGCAGGCCGTAGCCCATCGTCCCCAGCCCGCCGGAGGTCATCCAGCGGTTCGGCGCCTCGAAGCCGAGGAACTGCGCCGCCCACATCTGGTGCTGGCCGACCTCGGTGGTGATGTAGCGGTCCATCCCCCTGGTCAGCGCCTCCAGCCGTTGCAGCGCGTATTGCGGCTTGATCGCCTTTTCCGAGGGCTTGTAATCGAGGCAGTTGACCGCCTTCCATTCGGCGATCTGGCCCCACCACTTCGCGAGGCCCTCCTTGTTCACCTTGCGGCCGCGCGATTTCCAGATCCGCAGCAGATCCTCCAGCACATGGCCGACATCGCCGACGATCGGCAGATCGACGCGGATCACCTTGTTGATCGAGGACGGGTCGATGTCGACATGCGCCTTCACCGAACGCGGCGAGAAATCGGCGATGCGCCCGGTGATCCGGTCGTCGAAACGCGCACCGATATTGATCATCAGGTCGCAGCCATGCATCGCCAGATTGGCCTCGTAGAGCCCGTGCATCCCCAGCATCCCCAGCCAGTGCTTGCCGGAGGCCGGATAGGCGCCGAGCCCCATCAGCGTCGAGGTGATCGGAAAGCCGGTCGCATCGACCAGCTCGCGCAGCAGCTGGCTCGCCGCGGCGCCGGAATTGATGACGCCGCCGCCGGTATAGAAGACCGGACGCTCCGCCTTCTCGATCAGCTCGACCAGCCTTGTGATCGCCTCGATGTCGCCCTTCACCTTGGGCTGGTAATGCGAGGGCCGCACCTTCTCCTTCGCCACGTAATCGGCGGTGGCGAATTGCACGTCCTTCGGAATGTCGATCAGCACCGGCCCGGGCCGGCCCGAGGTCGCGACATGGAAGGCGGTATGGATGGTCTCGGCCAGGTTCGAGGTGTCCTTCACCAGCCAGTTCATCTTGGTGCAGGGCCGGGTGATGCCCACCGTATCGGCCTCCTGGAAGCCGTCGGTGCCGATCATGAAGGTCGGCACCTGGCCCGACAGCACCACGAGCGGGATCGAATCCAGGAGCGCGTCGGTCAGCCCGGTCACCGCGTTGGTGGCGCCGGGGCCCGAGGTCACCAGCACGACGCCGGGTTTCCCGGTGGAGCGGGCATAGCCCTCGGCCATGTGGACGGCGCCCTGTTCGTGGCGGACGAGGATGTGGCGAATGTCGTTCTGCAGGAAGATCTCGTCATAGATCGGAAGCACCGCGCCGCCGGGATAGCCGAAGACGACCTCCACCCCCTGATCCTTCAGCGCCTTCACGATCATCCTGGCACCCGTCATGGTGTCCGCATTCGCCTTGGTCATGTTCTCTTCCTCTTCGCCGCCTTCGCCGCGGCCGTTCATGGCATGAAAAAGCCCCCGGGGAAAGTTTCCGCGGGGGCGCATGGAGAACCGGAATGGTCTGCCGTTACCGGCCCATGCGCCCGATCCCTACGATGACAAGAAGCGCCGTCATGCGCGTTACTCCGGGGGTGTTTCATCCAGTGCGGCGAAATTATGGGGCGGGGCGGGGGCCGTCAATGGCAAAACGGCGGGAAAAGTGTCGCGGATGGCGGAAAATACGCAGCTTTCTTTCGCCTGGAGGGTGGGTTTCCGCAACTTCCGTGATTCCCGGCGCGTCGAATGCCGCTGTGCGGGGGCCGACTCGCCGCCGGGGCTGGACGCCGGGCGGATTCCGCGCTTCTCTGCCGCCAGCCGGCGAAGCCCGCCGGGAAGGAGACGCAGATGAAACTCTATTATTCGCCCGGCGCCTGTTCGCTCGCCGTCCATATCGCGCTGCTGGAGACCGGCAGGCCGTTCACGCTGGAACGCGCCGACATCCGCGCCAAGACCACCGAGAGCGGCGGCGATTTCCGCGCCGTCTCGCCGCGCGGCGCGGTGCCGGTGCTGGCGCTCGACGATGGCGAGGTGCTGACCGAGGCGGTGGCGATCCTGCAATATGTCGCCGACAGCCTGACGCCCGGCGCGCTGCCCGCTGTCGGGACGCTGGGCCGCGCCCGGCTGCAGGAGGCGCTGAACTATATCGCGACCGAGATCCACAAGACCTATTCGCCGCTGTTCCGCCCGATCTCCGACGAGGGCAAGGCGGCGCAGTTCGAGCTGCTCGACGCCCGGCTGCGGGTGATCGAGGACCGCCTCGCCGATGGCCGCGCCTTCCTCACCGGGGCGGATTACACCATCGCGGATGGCTATCTCTTCACCGTCACCAACTGGTCGAAGGTGCTGGGGCACGACCTTTCGGCCTTCCCGAACATCCTCGCCCTGCGCAAACGCATCGCCGCCCGCCCGGCGGTGCAGGCCGCGCTGAAGGCCGAAGGGCTGGCCTGACGGGCAGGGGCGCCTGGCCTTGACGGGCGCCCCGGTTTTCGAAGCCGGGTGGCATCGCAACCCCCGCCGCCAGTCCTGAAGCTTCCGGTCAAGCGACATTCCCCGAAAGAGCGTTGCTGTCCGCGCCACCCCACGCACCAGAGGGCAGCGCCCGACCGCCGGGTGGGCGCAGCTCCGCTTGTGGTCGTCACTTTATGGCACCGCACCGCCTAACCCCGATCCCCGCGCCAACGTCCCCGAAGCGCCCGCCCGAGGGGGCGGTCGGGCGCTGCCCGGCGG
>JBDHSR010000020.1:0-18266 GCA_039808305.1 Gemmobacter sp.
AAATCGCCCGCAGATCTGGGAACAGGGAATTCCAGCCGCGATCCGATGGGTCATCGCGATGCGATCCCGCTTCCTGATGCAAGTGCGAGGTCATCCATGTTTCCGGCGAATGGTGCGCATCTTTCGGTGCAGGGCCAGCATATCGGCGCCTATATGGCCACGGCGCTCGTTTCCTTTCTGGTCTGCCTGTTCATCATCCGGCTGTCGCGCACGCATATCGGCCTGACCACGCGGGCGGAGGATCTGCTGGCGGTGCAGGCGTCGCACCGGACGCCGACGCCGCGGATCGGCGGCGTGGCGATCTTCCTCGGGCTGGAACTGGCGGCGGGGCTGCTGTCGGGCCCGGCGCTCGGGCTGCTTTCGGCCATCCTGCTGGCCGCCGTGCCGGTGACCGTCGCGGGCCTGCTGGAGGATATGGGCCGCCGGATCAGCCCGAAGGCCCGGCTGGCGGCGGCGGTGGCCTCGGCCCTGCTGGCGACGCACCTGACCGGCAATCTGATCGGGCGCGTCGATGTCCCGCTGCTCGACGGGTTGATGGCCTTCGGCCCGCTCGCCGTGGCCTTCACCGCCTTCGCCGTGGCCGGGGCCTGCAACGCGGTGAACCTGGTCGACGGCATGAACGGGCTGGCGGGCACCCTGGTCACCATCAGCGCGGCCGGCCTCGCGGTGCTGAGCGCGCGGCACGGCCAGGCCGATCTGGCCGCCGTCGCCATCCTGCTCATCAGCGTGCTGGCCGGCTTTCTGGCGCTGAACTTCCCGCGCGGACAGATCTTTCTCGGCGATGCGGGGGCCTATCTCATCGGCTTCGTGCTGGCCTGGCTTTCGGTCACGCTGGCGGCGCGGGTGCCGGGGGTGTCGGTCTGGGCGATCATGCTGGTGAATTTCTGGCCGGTCGCCGACACGCTGCTCGCGATCTATCGCCGCCGCAGCAATGGCCGCGACCCCTCGCTGCCGGACCGGCTGCATTTCCACCAGCTCATCAAGCGGTCGCTGGAGATCCAGTTTCTGGGCAGCGCACGCTGGGCGCTGTCGAACCCGCTGACCACGATCATCATCGCGCCCGCCGCGGCCGTGCCGGTCCTGGCCGGGCTGCGCTTCGCCGAGCGGCCGGCGCTGGCCGCGCTCGCGGTCCTGGCGCTGGCGGCGGTGTTCTTCGCGTCCTATCTGCTGCTGGTGCGGCTCTCGCGGCGCCGGCTGCGGCACCGGCTGGCCGCGCCCCGGCTGGAGATGGAGACAGGGCTGCGCATGACCCACGGGAAGCCGGGCGCCTGACGGCGCCCTCAGCGCGCGGCGATCAGGCCGAGATATTCCTTGGCGGCCAGAGAGATGGCCGCCAGATTGGCGACCGGCGCCCAGCCGAAGCCCCCGGCCGGCCCGGTGGTGCGGTAATCGGTGGGAAAGGGCGTCACCTCCGGCCATCCGGCCGCCGCGAATTCCCGCATCGCGCGCGGCATGTGGAAGGCCGAGGTGACCAGCAGCCATCTCTCCCCCCGACGCGGCGCGGCGACGGCGCGGGAGAACACCGCGTTCTCCCGCGTGTTGCGCGCGCGGGGCTCGATCACCAGCCGGGCGGGATCGAGCCCGGCATCGGTCAGGATCCGCGCCAGGATGGCGGGCGGCGGGCGGTCGCCGCCCTGCAACGCGTCCGACGTGCCGCTGACCACGATGCGGGCCTGCGGATAGCGCCGCGCCAGCGCCAGCGTGGCCAGCAGCCGGTCGCCCGCATCGTTCACATGGCCGCTGCCATGGAGAAGCGTCGCCGCCGGCTGCTCGGCCCCGCCCAGCAGGACGATCCCGTCGACCTGCGCGGGCCATGGCGGCACCCTATAGGCGTGTTCCAGCGGGAAGAGCAGGATCTCCTTCACCGGCAGGGCGCCGATGGCGACCCATCCCGCCAGCAGGCCCATCGCGATCCGCCGCGCCGGAACCACATGGCCGCGCCGCAGCGCCAGCACGATCGCCGCGAGGGCATAGATCGGCCAGTTGCCCGGCAGAGCGAGCGCCGCGAGCACCTTCGCCAGAACATAGCCCGCCACGGCTCAGCCGCCGTGCCGCAGCAGGAACTGCGGCAGCTTGGACAGGTTCTTCCAGGCCAGCGCCCCCAGGCCGCCGACCCCGTTCGCCCGCAGCGCCCGGTAATCCTCGCGGCTCTTGCGCAGGATGCGGGAAAGCGAGCGGTTGCTCTCGCCGCCGACCCGCATCTTCACCAGAACCTCGTCGAGATGGCGGGACCGGATCCCGCCATGCCCGAACCAGCGCAGGATCGCCTCGTAATCCGCGGCGATCCGGTAGCGCGTGTCGTAGGCGCCCAGACGCTCGATGACCGGGCGGCGCAGGAACAGCGCCGGATGCGGCGGCATCCAGCCCCGGCCGAGCCGCGCCCGCGAATAGTCGCCGGGATTCCAGTGCCGGATGACGCGCGCGGGATCCCGCGCGGCGACGTAATCCAGATTGCCGTAGACCGCATCGACCGCCGGATCGGCGAAGGCCGCCGCCACCTGCGCCAGCACCGCGTCATGCGCCAGATAGTCGTCGGAATGCACCAGCCCCACGATCTCGCCCCTCGCGAGGGCGATACCCTTGTTCAGCGCGTCGTAGATCCCGCCATCCGGCCCGCTCCACAGCCGCAGGGCGGGATGGCGGTGGCGGTCGATGACGGCCAGCGTCGCGTCGGTCGAGGCGCCGTCGACGATCAGATGCTCGATCTCGGGATGGGTCTGGTGTGCCACGCTGTCGATGGCCTGGCCGATGGTGGCCTCGCGGTTGCGCACGGCGGTGATGATGGAGACGAGCAAGGTCTGACCTCTCGGGGCTGGGGATGTCACGGTCCGACGACCCGCTGCACCTGGCGCAGGATCTCGGGAACGATCAGCGCGGCGCCCGCCATCGAGAGATGGTTGTCGTCGACATAGAGCGCGCGGCCGTCGCGCATGGTCCGGCAGCGGCCGGGGGTCTCGGCGTCGCACAGGATGTCGAGGGGGCGCACCCGCAGCAGATCCGGGCTGTCGATCGCGTCGAACAGCGCGGTGACGGCGGCGTTGCGCTGCCGCACCACCCGGCTCGGCGTGGTGAGCGGGGCGGCCGGCGCGCCGTGCAGCAGCAGCTTGCCGGCCCGTTCCGGCACGTTCCAGCCCGCCTCCGGCGTCGGATAGAGCAGGATGAGACGATACCGTCCGGCCAGCGCCTCGAGCGCGGCCTTCATCGCGGCGGAGACCTCGGCGATGCGGGCCGGATCGTCCGGCGCGCGGCGGGGCGCGCGCAGATCGGCATGGCGGGCGCCGGTCTCGGCCACCACACCGCCCTCGCCATTGTCGAAACCGAGGCCGAGCAGTTCGGCCGTCCAGCGCGCCGAGACCACGACGGCGGCGGGGTTCAACGCATCGAGCTGCGCCAGAACCCGGCGCGCGTGCCGGTCACAGGCGAAGGGACCGTTGCGCGGATCCTCCAGCACGAGGCCCGGCAGCGGCGGGCAGCCGCTGCGGTTGATCGCGTAGAGCCCCATGCCCCGCTCGGCCAGCGCCGCGCGCAGCGGCGCGGCATACATCATGGCGTGGCTGTCGCCGATCAGCGCGACCACGGGCCCGCCCGCGCTCAGGCAGCGTTCGACCGGAAGCTCCGGCGTGTCGTCGCCGTTGAACCGGCAGGCCACGTCGGGATCGCTGCGCTCCGTCGCCGCCTGCGCCGCGGCCACCACCCGCGCCGGCAGCCGGTCGGGCCAGCCGCGCGTCAGATGGCCCTGGACGCCGAGGCCGATGAAAACGAGCGAGACCAGCGCGCAGGCGGCGAACAGCGCCGGGCGGCGCGGCAGGACCCTGCGGTCGCGGAACGGCCGCTCCACGAAACGCCAGCTCAGCCAGCCGAGCGGCAGCGCCAGCAGCCCCACCGCCGCCAGCAGCGGCGGCGAGGGCGCGTCGAGCATGCGGATGCGGGTGAAGGCCTGGAGCGGCTGGTGCAGCAGATAGGCCGAATAGCTGACAAGGCCGATGCCGACCATCGGCCGCAAGGCCAGCAGCCGGCCGGCCAGCGTGCGCCCGTCGGCGAAGGCGATGACCAGCACCGCGCCCAGCACCGGCGGCAGCGTCCAGAACGACGGGGTGGGCGTCGCATGGTTAAAGGCCGCCATGGGCAGCAGGATCGCCGCGAGCCCCAGCGCCGAAAGCGGCCCGGCCAGCCGGCGCGGCGCCGTAGCCCCCGCCCCCGGCCAGAGCGCGAGGATCGCGCCCGCCAGCAATTCCCACGCCCGGCCGAAGGGCAGGAAGAAGGCGGCGTCGGGATCATGCGCCGAAAGATGTTGCGCCCAGACAAGGCTCAGCCCGGCCAGCAGCGCGACCAGGAACAGCCGCAGCCGCGCGCCGAGGCCCGCGAAGAGCCACAGCACCAGCGGAAAGACGATGTAGAACTGCTCCTCGACCGCGAGGCTCCAGGTATGCAGCAGCGGCTTCGTCACGGTCTGGGCGGCGAAATAGCCGGTCTCGCGCCAGAACTCGATATTCGAGGCGAACAGGCTGACCGCCACCAGGCTGCGCGCGAAATCCAGGAAGTCGCGCGGCAGCATCCAGACCCAGGCGCAGAGGAAGCTGAGCAGCATGACCAGGAACAGCGCGGGCAGGATGCGCCGCGCCCGCCGCTCGTAGAAGGCGGCCAGCGAGAAGGTGCCGGCGGCGATCTCGGCGGCGAGGATGCGGGTGATCAGATAGCCCGAGATCACGAAGAACACGTCCACGCCGACGAAGCCCCCGCCGAAGCCCGGCAGGCCGGCATGGAACAGGATGACGGGCAGGACGGCGACGGTCCGCAGGCCGTCGATCTCGGGGCGGTAGCGCATGGCGGGGGTCTTGCTCATCTCAGGCCGCTCCGCGCTGGAAGCGGCTGCGGGGTTTCAACGGCCGGGCGGGATTGCCGCCATGGACGGTCCAGGGCGCCAGATCGCGGAAGGCCGCGGCGCGCGCGCCCAGCACCGCGCCCTCGCCCGCCGTCACGCCGGGGCCGACGAAAGCCTCGGCGCAGATCCAGGCATGGGCGCCGAGGACGACCGGCGCCGCGACGAGCTGGAAGCAGGGATCGTGGATGTCATGGCTGGCGGTGCAGAGATGCGCCCCCTGCGAGACGATGGCATAGGCGCCGAGGCGGACCGGGGCCACGCAGTAGCAGGTCACCCCCGGCGCGAGGGTCGAGCGTTCGGCCATCGCCAGATGGCGCGGATACCAGATCCGCACCGAGGGATAGAGCGCCGCCGTGGGATGGATGCGCGCGCCGAACAGGTTGGCCAGCGCGATCCGCCAGCGATGCGCGAAGGGCGGCGTCCAGCGCGCCAGCAGGATCCAGCAGATCCGCCAGGACAGGCGGTAAAGCCGGTGGCGCAGGCCGAAGGTGGGCACGCGGTCGAACACGTCCCTTTCGCGGAAGTCGGGCAGGGTGAAGCCGGGACCGCCGCTCATTGCGGCACCTGTTCCGGCGCCGGCAGGCGGATATGCAGCACGCGGAAGATCGCCTCGGCCGGGCCGACCCCCTCGCGCCGCATGCACAGGCGAACCTCGCGCAGCTTGGCGTCCACCAGGAAGCGGTACCAGAGACCTTGCAGAACATGGAATGCCGCGCCCTCGAACCCGTCGAGGAAACCGAGGCGGAGGACGTAGCGATAAAGGAAATAGGCCGCCGCGCGCAGGCCGCCCGGCAGGCGGCGATAGACCCGCTCCTTCAGCCAGCGCTTCAGCCCGGCCTGCCGGCCGCCGCGCAGCGCCGCCACCGTCTCCATCGGCATGAAACGGTATTCGAGGTTCAGCAGGTCGATGACCTCGCGGCTGGCATAGCTGTTGTGCTTGTCGGTCCACCAGCCCAGCGGATTGGTGTTGTCGTCGAGGATCTCGCCGCGGAAATCCGCCGTCTCGCCCCGGACAAGGATATGCTCGTCCATCCAGCGGTTCTCGCACCGGCCCTCGCTCGGGCGGAACAGCCGCAGCACGCGGATCGGGAACACCCCGCCATGCCGGATCGGGCGGCGCATGAAGGTCATCCGGCGCGAGACATGCACACCGACGACCGAAGGGGGCAGCGCGGCCAGGCCATAGGCGATCTCGGCGCGCAGGCCGGGGGTGACGATCTCGTCGGCATCCAGCCGCAGCACCCAGTCGGCCGGGCCGGGCAGGTGGTCGAGCCCCCAGTTGAACTGGGTCGCATAGTTCACCCAGGGGTTCCGCAGCACCGTGGCGCCGAGCCCCGCCGCGATCTCGCGCGTGTCGTCGGTGGAGCCGCTATCGACCACGACGATGCTGTCGGCGACGGGCTGGACGCTCTGGATCGCGCGGGCGATGTGGCGGGATTCGTTATGGGTCAGGATGAGGACGGTCAGGGACATCGGGCGATCCGGGCAGGCGGGGAAGGGACAGGGCGGTTCAGGGCCGGATGGACATCCGGCGGCGGCGGCCCGCCCTCCAGCAGCCAGCGGTAGACGGCGGCCTGCCGGGCGGCGACGGCGGGCCAGGAATAGCTCCGCTCGACCAGCCGGCGGCCGGCGCGGCCGATGGCGGCGAGATCGTCGCGCCGCAGATGGGTGTCGAGCTGGCGGGCGAGGGCCTGCGCCTCGGGCGCGACCTCGACCGCCGCCCCGGCGGCGAAGCCTTCGGCCAGGTTGCAGGCCGCCGACATGAAGACCGGGCGCGCATGGCTCCAGGCTTCCAGCACCGCGACCGGCAGCCCCTCGGAATGCGAGGCGAGGATGAAGGCCGAGGCGCCGCGCAGCGCCGCCTCCTTCGCCGCGCCGAAGAGCGGGCCGGGAAAACTCACCTCCTCCCCGAGCCCGAGGCGCGCCGCCAGATCGCGCAGCGCGGCGAGATGGCCGCCATCGTCCCAGCCCGCGACGACCAGTCGCCAGTCCTGCCGAAGCGCCCGGGAAAGCCGCGACCAGGCGAGGAGGGTTTCCGACAGGCCCTTCTTCGGGTGGATGCGGCCGAGGAACAGCAGCACCCGGCGGCCGTCGCCCCCCGCCGGCAAATCGGGCGCGAGCTCGGGCAGGGCGACGCCGTTCGGGATCACCGCGACAGGGCCGGCCACGCCATAGGCGCGGGCGGCCCGCAATTCGGCCGCGTTCAGCGCGTGCAGGCAGCTCGCCCCCATCAGGTTGGCGCGCTCGAAGGCCAGCCCCGCCAACCGCTTCTTCCAGCCGCCATGCGACAGCGCCCAGGGGTCGAGCATCCCGTGCGGCGAGATCACGCCGGGCCGCCCGGTCCTGCGCCAGGCGGCCATCACCAGCGAGGGCGGCAGCCAGAGCCCGTGCAGATGCAGCACATCCGGCCGCTGCGCCATCACCGCCTCCCACAGCGCCCGGGGCAGGCGGAGCGGCAGCCGGTGGCGGAGCGGCACCGCCGCCGCCGCGATGCGCGGATCGGCCGGGCGGTCCGCCTCCGAATGGGCGTCGGCGAGGCCCGCGAAGCCGACGGTCGCCCCCAGATCGGACAGCGCCGCCGCCGCGCCGGCCATCGCCATCTGCACCCCGCCCCCCTCGCGCGAGATCGAGGCGGCGAGCATGGTGATCCGCATCCCGGCGCCGGTCATGCGACGGCCTCCACCGGGCGGCGACCCATCGCGCGGAACAGCAGGCGGTCGACCGGGCCGGGGCGGAGCAGCGGGCCGCCCCCGGCCAGCCCGATCGCCTCGGCCATGCCCCCGGCGAAACGGTCCGGCCCCCACCCCGCCACGATGCCGCGGCTTCTGGCGCCCATGGCGGCGCGCGCCCGCGGGGAAAGCCGGATCAGCGCCGCGAGCGCGGCCGCGACCGCCGCGCTGTCGCCGGGCGGGCAGAGCCAGCCGTTCTCGCCCGGCGCGAGCAATTCCGGCGCCGCCCCGATGCTGGAGGACAGCACCAGCGGCAGGCCCGCCGCCGCCGCCTCGTTGACCACGAGGCCCCATTGCTCGGTCAGCGCGACATGGGCGAAGCCCTCGGCCAGGCCATAGCAGGCGGGCAGCCGGTCATAGCCGAGGAAGCCCGGCAGATGCACGGCATCCGACAGGCCGAGACCGCGCGCCGCCTCGGCGATACGGGGCCGCTCCTCGCCGTCGCCGAGGATGCAAAGCGCGATCTCCGCCCCGGTTTCCCGGCGGGCACGCGCGAAAGCCTCGACCAGCCCGACGAAGTTCTTCTTGGCGATGAACCGCCCCACCGCCAGCACATAGCGCGCCGGCAGGCCGAGCCGGGCGCGCGTCGCGGCGGCATCGGCGCGCGCGGCATCGGCCCCGGCGGCGAAATGCGCGTTGTCCACCACGTCATAGCCGGTGGCGACACGGCCGGGATCGAAGCCGAGCTGCGCCAGATAGGCGCGATGGGTCCGCCCCGCGACCAGCGCCGCATCGCAATAGCGCAGCACACGCGCCTTCAGCCCCTCGCGCCAGCGCGCCCGGCCGGCATCATGGGCCTGGCTGTCCGACATGACGACGACCCGCCGCCCCCGGCTCTTCGCCCAACCCAGCGCGGCATAGCTTTCCGGCGAGGCCCAGCCCGCGATGGCGACCGCATCCGGCGCGATCCGGTCGAGCTCGTGCCGGACGCGGCGGTCGAGGCTGCCATCGGCGGCGGCCGCGCGCCATCCCGCTAGGTCGGGATAAAGCCGGTGCGGCCGGTAACCGGCGCTGATCCGCCCGGCGAGGAAACCGTCGAAGCTGCCCTCCCCGGCCATGGCGAGCACGTCGAGCCGGCCGAGCCGGTGCCCGAGCGCGGCGAATTTCGCGTCGTGATAGGACGAGATCTCGCGGGTGAGCAGCGCCAGATGCGGCGGGCGGCGGGTCATGTCCGGTCCTCGATCCTTCTGCGGATGCGGGCCGGGGCGCCTGCGATCAGCACACCGTCGGGAAAGACGCCATGCACGACGCTGTTCGCGCCCACGATGCAATCGGCGCCGATCCGGCTGCCCGGCCCGATGAAGGCCCCCCGCCCGATCCAGCAATTCGCCCCGATCTCGACCGGGGCGATGTCATAGCCCTGATCCAGCACGCCGCGCCCCGGCCGGAAGCGGTGCTGCTGGTCGCGGATCGAGACGTATTCGCCGATCGCCACCCCGTCGCCGATGCGGATGCTTTCCGAGGCGACGAGGGTGCAGCCGGTGTTCAGCGAGACATCGGCGCCCAGCACGATCCCGGCCGTGGGCGCGACGTTCAGCGTCACCCCCTCGCCCAGGCTGCATCTTGGCCCCAGCACCAGCCGGCAGGGCACATAGGCGAAGCTCAGCCGGCCATAGATCCGGGTGCTGCGCGGCGCGAGGCGATGCCAGACGAAGACCGTCGCCTGATAACGCATGAGCCGCAGCGCCACGGCCAGCCGGCGCAGCACGCCATGGAACAGATGGGCAAGCCTCATGGCCGCCCTCCCGCGAAAAGCGCCGCATGCAGCCGGTCCTCGTAGCGCGCCCAGACGTGATCCATCGCCGCGGCCCGGGCGGCGGCCGACATCCTGTCGCGCAGGTCGCGGTCCAGCACGATCCGCTCCAGCGCCTCGGCCAGCGCCTCGGCGTTGCGGGACGGGACCAGCAGCCCGTCGATGCCGTCGCGCAGGATGGAGCCGGATTCGGCGGTGGCGACCACCGGAACGCCGCAGCCCATCGCCTCGTAGGTCACCCCAGCGGAACCTTCGGCGAGCGAGGGCAGCGCGAAGACATCGGCGCGGGCGAATTCCGCCATCATCCCCGGCCCGGCCAGCTTGCCCAGAAAGACCAGCGCCGCGCATTCCGGGCGGGTGCGCAGGCTGTCGTCGACCCCGCCCGCGACCACGATCCGGCAGGGGCTGCGGCGGTCGCGCAGGATGCGGGCCGCCTCGGCCAGGACATGCACGCCCTTGCGCAGCCCGACGCCGCCGGCGAACAGGATGCGCCCCGGCTCCGGCCGGTTCTCGACACGGAACCATTTCGGGTTGACCGCATAGGGCACCAGCCGGGTCCGTTCCGGCGCGATGCCGAAATTCTCGATGAGGTCGCGCTGCACGAAGGCCGAGGGGCAGAGGAAGAGGTCCGAGGCCGCCTCCAGCCGCGTCATCGGCCGCCGCCAGCCGGCGCCTTCGGCGAGGGTCTGGCCGTAATAGAGCGGCGGCGGCTCCCAGTCGGGGAAGCGCGCCTGTTCGCGCCGCACGATCTCTTCGGTCGAGGGGGCGATGTTCATGTCGGTGGCGACCGTCAGCCCGGCCTCGCGCGCCGCGAGCTGATAGGGGATCGCCTCGCCGAACTGGCAAAGCACATGGGTGGCGCCGTGGAAGCCCGACCGGCACATCCGCCGCGCCGCCGCGTCATGGGCGGCGGCGCTGGCGCGGATGCGCGCCAGCGGATCGGCCAGCCGCCCGGCCGCCCGCATGTCCAGCATCCAGCCCGCGAAGGCGGTGGTCCGGCGGCGCACATTCTCCGGCGGGCGGCGGTTGGTCAGGTCGAGCTGCCGGCCCGCCCCGGGCAGCCGCGCCAGCAGCGGGGCGAAACGGCCGATCCCGGCCCCGGCGCAGAGATCGGTGAAGAAATGCGCGAGCCTGTCGCGATTGGCGACGGCATGGGGCACGGCATATTGCCGCCGCCCACCGAACTGGATCACCACGGCGCTTTCGTCACGCATCGCCGCCCCCTTTCCCCTGTCTGCGGATCAGGCCGAGCGACAGCAGCGCCAGCACCACGGTGAAGCCGAGCCGCCCGGCCCCCGCCCCCGCCGCACCGAACAGCAGCGGCCCGGCCACCGCCGCCACGGCGAAACCGGCGAAGGCGATCAGGCTGAGCAGGAAGAACCGCTCGGCCCCCCAGCGGAGCTGGATCAGCGGGTCGAGCGCGAAGGCGGCCATCCCGACCGCCATCCCGGCGGAAACCAGCATCATGGCCGGATAGGCGCCGGCATAGTCCGGGCCGAAGAACAGCCCGAGCAGATGCGGCCCGGCCAGACCCAGCGCCGCCAGCGCCGGCAGGCTGACCAGCGCCGCGATCCGGGTGAGGCGCAGCGCCATCCGCACCGCCTCGGGGAAGCGGCCGGCGGCGACGAGATGCGCCATCTCGGGATAGATCGACTGCCGCCCCGCCTCGGCGAAGCGCGCGAAGATCGCGGCGAAGCGATAGGCGACGCCGAACAGCGCCCCCGCCGCCGGGCCGAGCAGGAAGCCGACGATCAGCAATTCCCCGCGGTTCTGGATCGCGTTGAGCGTGGTCACGCCGCTGGAGCCCAGCGCGAAGCGCATCATGGCGCGCGGGCGGAAGCTCGCCCCGTCCGGCCGCGCGGTCAGCCCCGCCGCGACCCGCCGCATCCGCAGCCAGCCCAGCAGGATCAGCACGAGGGGCGTGAAGGCGGTGATCGCCGGGATGGTCAGCAGATAGAGCCCAAGCGGCGCGCCCGCCGCGTATAGCAGCAGCGCGTTGAGGCAGAGCAGCCCCGCCCCCGCCATCTCGATCCCGACCACCACGCGGAACGCCTCGCACAGGCGCAGCAGGCCGATGCTGCTGCCCGAGGCGCCAAAGACCAGCGTCACCGCGTAGAAGGCGCCCATCCGCCCCGCCGCCTCCGACAGGCCGAGCAGGTGCGGCGCGGTCAGGAACAGCGCCAGCACCGCGCCGGCGGCGCAGGCCGCCGTCGCCAGGTCGAGCAGCAGGCCGAAGCGCCAGATCGCCCGCAGGCCCGGCCCGTCGCCCGCCGCGATGGCCTCGGCGCCGAAGCGGATGACCATGCGCCAGTTCTGGAAGCTGCATATCGCCAGCGCGATCTCGCCCGCCGCGAGGATGAGGAACAGCGTCCCCAGATCCTCGGGCGGCAGCGCGCGGGAATTGAGCGTCAGCGCGACGAGGCCGAGAACGGTTCCCACCGCCTGGCCGGTCATCACCGTGCCGAAATTGCGCGCCGCGCGGCCCAGCATGTCGCGTGCCGCCCGGCCCGGCAGCCTTTCCGCCGCGCCTTCAGGACGCATCGTAGCCCAGCCGCGCACGCAATGCCCCGACCCGCTCCCGCAGGATCTCCTTCTGGCGGGGCGAGAAGCCGTGCCAGTTGCCGATGCCGGGCGCGAAGGCGCGGGTGCCGCGCGCGATCGGATCCTCGACGCCGAAATTGTGCTGCCCCTCCCAGGGCGTCAGCACCGCCGGCTCCCACCGCTCGCCGAGATGCTGGAACAGCCGGCGCAGCACCGGCTCGGGATCGGTGGTCATCTCCTCGTAGCACAGCACATGGGCGCGGCCGCTGGCGATGAACCGCTCCAGCCTGCCGAAGTAATCCTCCAGATAGCAGACGGTGTTCTCGAACAGGTCGGTCTCGGATTCCGGCCGGCCGCCATAGATCTCGATGAACCAGTTGCGCCCATGGATCGAGGCCGCCACGTCGAAGGGATCGCGCAGGATCGCCACCCATTGCGCACGGGGTGGCGCGAGCCCCACCAGCTCGGGCCAGCGCTTGACATAGGCGGGGGTCTTGTCGGCCCAGCGCCGCTTGCCCTGCGCCAGCCGGAACGCCTCGTGGAACTGGAAGGCCGCGCCGCGGATCGCCGCGTCGACCTCGGCCTGCCCCACGATCCCGCCCAGCCCCTCGCGCGATTGCGGCTGCCGCATGAAATCGAGGAAATGGGTCAGGAAGAAGCTTTCCGGCGGACAGGCGATGGCGCTGTGGGAGTTGAGGATGCGCCGCAGCAGGGTGGTGCCCGACCTGTGGCAGCCGATCACGATGACCGGATCCGCGCAGGGCTCCACCGCGTCGCGCATCAGGACGGTCTGCTGGACCTGAAGCCGGGGCGCGGACAACGCCGCACGCAAGCGCCGATACCGGGCGCGCAATGTTCTGAAGTTCAACGTCAACGGTTCACCTGATGAAGGACTGGTGCCGCCGCCATCATCCGACCCGCCTCGCGCGGCCGGCAGATGGTGACAGGCGATCGCCGGCCACCATCCCGATGGGTGCGGCCGGGCATCATCGTTGCGTTGATAATATGGCGGTCGGGCCTAAAACAATTCGCGCAGAAGTATTATTAATATCGGAAGATACCGATAAATATCCATGATGCCGATGGAAACATCCCATAGTCTCGATTCGGAATATGCCGGAGAGATTCGGGAAAATGGGAGATCGGCCGGGCGGTATTCCATGTCCACCGACCATTGACGGCATCCCGGAAATCAGGGCCATAAACGGAATATATCGCGTCGACACTCCGGTCGGGTATCTGTCTGGCGAAAGCCTCCCCCGCCCCTTCGATCCGAAGGCTCGAAAACCTGTTGCGCTGCGGGCTTTCGATACTCCAGCGCCGAAAATCGAATATTGCGCAATCAATCATATCCTTCGGGGCGCAAAACTATCGAAAGATACTTGGCATGGTGAAATTCGGATAACGCGCGCCCTCCAAACTTGCCCGCCCGCAATACGATGGATAATCACGCCGGAAATATTCAATTTCTCCGGGCCCCGGCAATCGGGACACTGGAACCGACGGCACCGCATGGCGGGCGGGATCGGAATATCGGAGGTGATCTGTGGCCATGGATGTCCGTGCGGTTCGAGACCTTCGCCGAATTCTGGCGATCCTGCTGATAGTGCCGCTCGGCGCCTGCGCCGACGGTTCCGTCCGCGTTCCCGTCTCGGACGAGGCGTTGCGCCGCGACTACCCGGAACTCACGGTGGTGGAACTGGCGCAGGGCAATATCGCGAGCTTCGCCGCGCCGGAGGAGGCGGCGGCCCCGACCGCGCTGCCGCCGGCCGGAAACTGGCTCTACCGCCTCGGCGCGGGGGACGTGCTGAACGTCGCCGTGTTCACCGATCCGACGACGCCCGCCGGGGCCGAAGCGGGGCCGGGCACCGCCCCGGCGCAGGTGCCGGTGCAGGCCGACGGCACGGTCTTCTATCCTTTCGCCGGCAAGGTGAAGGCCAGCGGCCTGACCGTCGAGGAGATGCGCGCCGCGCTGGCGCAGAAGCTGACCGCCTATTTCCCCGACCCGCAGATCGATGTCAGCGTGGCGGAATACAACGCCCAGTCCGTCGTCGTGGTGGGCGAGGTCGGCACGCCGCGCTCGGTGCCGCTGACGGCGAAACCGCTGCAACTGCTGGAGGCGGTCAATGCCGCGGGCGGGCTGACCCCGCTCGCCGATACCGCGCATGTGACGGTGCAGCGCGGCGGCAGGGTCTACGAGGTCAATCTCTACGCCTTCCTGTCCGAGGGGCTGGCGCGCAACAATCCGCTGCTGAAGCCGGGCGACATCGTGACCGTGCGCCGCCGGGTCGCGCGCGAGGCCTATGTCATGGGCAGCGTGAAGGCCCCCTCCGTCGTCGATCTGGCGCAGGAGCCGGTCACGCTGACCCAGGCCGTCGCCCGGCAGGGCGGGCTGGACGAGATGCGGGCCGATGCGCGGGGCCTTTTCGTCTTCCGCCAGCCGGCCGGCCGCACCACCGTCTTCAAGCTCGACGTCTCGAATCCCGAGGGCTGGCTGACCGGCAACCGCTTTCCGCTGCAACCGGGCGATGTGGTCTATGTGACCCGCTCGCCGCTCAGCAAATGGAACGACACGATCAGCCGGCTTCTGCCCACCGTCTATGCCGGGCGGAACGTGAGCGGGAGCTAGGGCCGGGCGATGGCGCAACTTGGCGCGATCCGCCGGATCATCGCGGTCTGCACCGGCAACATGTGCCGCTCGCCGCTGGCCGAGGCGGTGCTGGGGCATCTGCTGCCGGGCTGGCGCGTCGTCTCGGCCGGGATCGACGCGCCGGCGGGCCGGCCGATGCACCGCTTCACCCTCCGCCTCGCGCGGGAGGCCGGGTTCGACCTCTCGCAGAAGCGGGCGGAACGGTTCACGCCGGAGCAGGGGCTGCTGGCCGACATCGTGCTCTGCATGGAGGCCGTGCAGGTCCGGCGCATCGTGGAAGGCACCGGCGCGCTGGCCGGGCGGGTCTTCCCGCTGAGCCACTGGCGCGGCGGCGCCGACATCCCGGATCCGATCCTCGCCCCGTTCGAGGATCACCGCCGCGTCTTCGAAACCATCCAGCAGGATTCCGCGGCCTGGGCCCGCGTATTGAAAGGTGAAGCGCCGTGGTGACACAATCGCATGAATGGAGCGGGATCCCGCCGTCGCAGAACGATGGCGTCGATCTGCGCGACGTGGTGTCGCGGCTCTGGCGCGCGCGGCGGCTGCTCGCCGCCTCGGCCGCGGCGGGGCTGGTGATCGGCCTCGGCAGCTATCTCGGCAGCGCGCCGGTCTATCAGGCGGATGCGCTGCTGCAACTCGAATCGAAGAGCGGCATCCTGTCGCTGCCGGCCGCGCTTTCCGCGGAACTGGACAGCGATCCCCATACCGTCACCGAGATCGAGCTCCTGCGTTCGCGCATGGTGCTGGGCGAGGCGGTGGAGCGGCTGAACCTCGACTGGCGGATCGAGCCGCAGACCATGCCGCTGATCGGCACCATGCTGGCCCGGCGCGACCTGCCGCTGCCCGATGCCGGCTTCCTGCGCCCCTATGCCCGCCGGGGCGACGAGGTGACGCTGGAGGCGCTCCAGGTGCCCGAGACCTGGCTCGGCCGGGTGCTGCTGCTGACCGCCGGCCGGGACGGCGCCTATGAGGTGGAACTGCCGGACGGCCGCCGCCTGGCGGGCGAGGTCGGCAAGGCGCTGGTCGACCCGGATTCGGGCCTCATCCTGCAAGTCGGGAAGCTCGCGATCCCGGAGGGGCGCCGCGTCGGCCTGGCGCAGACCGGCAGGGCCGCCGCGATCGCCGCGCTGCGGCAGAAGCTTTCGGTCTCCGAGACGACGCGGCAATCGCTGATGCTGCGCCTGACCTATACCGACCGCTCGCCGCGCGAGGCGGAGCGCGTGCTCGACGCCATCGCGCAGGCCTATCTGCGGCAGAACATCAACCGCAGCTCGGCCGAGGCGGCCAGCAGCCTCGCCTTCGTCGAGAAGAACCTGCCCGAGGCCGAGCGCGCCGTCACCGCCGCCGGGGCCGCGCTGAACGAATTCCGCAAGGCCAATCAGGCGATCGACCTGAACTTCGAGGTGCAGGCCATGCTGTCGCAGATCGGCACGCTCAAGGCGCAGCTCGACGGGATCACCCGCGACGAACAGGCCATCCGGCAGCGCTACACCCCCAACCACCCGATCTACCGGCAGATGGTGGCCGACAAGCAGCATGCCGAGGAGCAGATCGAGGCGCTTCAGGGCCAGATCGCGCGCCTGCCGGGCAAGCAACTGGAGCTGGTGAAACTGACCGGCGCGCTTGAGGCGGCCCAGAGCGCCTATATGCAGCTGAGCGGCCGGGCGCAGGAGTTGCGGGTGTTGCAGGCCAGCAAGATCGGCAATGTGCGGATCGTCGATTCCGCCAGCGCGCCGGGCAGCCCCATCGCCCCCAACTTTCCGCGCAGCCTGCTGATGTGGATGATGATCGGCCTCGTCGCCAGCGCCACGGTCGTGCTGATCCGGGCCTGGCTGAACGCCGCCATCACCCGCATCGCCGAAATCCAGGAGACCGGCCTGCCGGTCTTCTCGGTGATCCGGTTCGTGCCGCGCCTCGCCTCGGCGCGCAGCGCCCGCCGGCGCGAGATCATGACCGTCAGCCAGCCGAGCGATCCGGTGGCGGAATCCTTCCGCTCGATGCGCACCGCGCTGCATCTGCGGCTGGTCGGCGCGAAGAACCGCGTCGTGCTGGTGACCAGCGCGACGCCGGATGTCGGCAAGTCCTTCTGTTCGGAGAACCTCGCCGCCGTCGCGGCGATGGCGGGGCAGAAGGTCTGCCTGATCGACGGCGACCTGCGGCGCGGCACGACGCATCAGCGCTTCGGCGTCAAGCGCAGCCATCCGGGGCTCGCCAGCCATCTGGCGGGGCAGGCCACGCTGGACGAGGTGCTCGTCAAGGGCGGGCTGGAAGGGTTGTGGATGATCCCCGGCGGGCCGCTGCCGCACAACCCCTCGGAACTGCTGATGGGCGGGCGGCTGCCCGCGCTGCTGGAGACGCTCGGCCAGCGGTTCGATCTGGTGATCGTCGACAGCCCGCCGGCGCTCACCGTCACCGACCCGGTGCTGATCGGCAAGTCGGTCGGGGCCGCGCTGATCGTCGCGCGGCACAACGTGACGACGGTGCCCGAACTCGCCGCCGTCAAGGGGCTGATGATCGGGGCGGGGGTGCAGGTGATGGGCGCGGTGCTGAACTGCTTCGACCCGCGCCGGTCGAGCGAGAGCTACGGCAGCGCCTATAGCCGCTACTACGATTACGCCAGTACGAAAACATGAATGACAACAAGGGGATGAAGGGAATGAGACCGGGAATGCTCACCGGGCTGGCGGCGGCGGCGCTGCTGGTCCCGGTCCAGACGGCATCGGCGCAGGAGGCGGTGACCGGCATCGACGCCGTGGCGGCCTACAGGACGCTGGGCTTCGCCGCGCAGGAGCCGAACTTCCTGTCGATCCAGGGGATCGGCGGCGCGCGCACCGCGCCGGGCGGCAGCCTGTTCCTGTCGGTCGAGGGATCGGACCGGCGGCCGGGCGGGCTGCGGGAACTCGACGGCTCGCTGGCCTTCGGCGCCGGTTTCGGCGATCAGGAAACCGGGCTCGGCGGCGAGATCGCGGTCGAGCTCACCTCGACCGAGCCGGAGGATTTCGCCGATTCCGGTTACCTCTCGGCCAAGGTCGGCGGCCGGGTGCTGCGCGGCCTCGGCCAGAACTATCTCGCGCTCGGGGCGGAGGGCCTGGCGCCCTGGGGCGATGCCCGCGGGCGGGAGGTGAACGTCACGCTCACCGGCACGCATGTCGATTACTTCGGCCCCTTCGCCAATGGCCGCTACTATCCGGTGATGGTCTCGCTGGGCTATGGCAACCGGCAGAAGCGGGGCACCGATCCCGGCCTCTTCGCCGGGATCGGGGTCGGCCTGACGCCCAATATCAGCGTGAGCCTCGCCAGCGATGCCGGGCAGATCGACGCCGGGATCGGCCTGCGGCTGGAGCGCTTCACCCGCACCACCTTCATGTTCACCGCGCATGACCTGGCGCAGACCGACGGCAAGACCCGCTTCTCGATCTCCATCGGCATCGCCACGGACAGGCTTTTCGGAAAGGGACGGTCATGACGCAACGCGGATGGGCGGCCGGCTTCGCCGTCGCGGTTCTTGTCGGCATCGGGGGCGCGAGCCTCGCCGGCACCACCAGCATCGAGCCCGGCGTGAACCCGGCGACGGCGGAGGCCGTGCCGCTGATCGCGGGGCGCGACGCGGCGGGCGTCGCGGATCTCGGGCGGCTGGGCGGGGATGACGCGGCGGTGCGCAAATTGCTCGACAATCCGCCCGGCTCGCCCGAGGCGCGCGGCGCGGCGCTG
>JBDHSR010000021.1:0-18075 GCA_039808305.1 Gemmobacter sp.
TGGAACTGGCCGTACCACTTGTTCATGCCCGATATCCGGATCGCCACCTCGTCCGAAACGCGCATCCCGCCAAGCGCAATGGCTTGTTCTGTCATGGAAGACTCCCTAGCGATGGTCGGTTTTCAGCCGGCGCTCCAGCCACATGGAATAGCGCGACATGCCGAAGCAGATGATGAAGAAGATCGCGCCGGCGAAGATATAGGGCTCCCAGTAGATGCCCTTCCAGTTGATGTCGGCGCGGACGATGGCGGTGATGCCCTTCAGCGGATCCTGGAGGCCGACAAAGGCGACCAGCGTGGTGTCCTTGAACAGGCCGATGAAGGAGGAGACGATGCCGGGGATCGAGATCTTCAGCGCCTGCGGCATCACGATCAGCCGCTGCGCCTGCCAGTAATCGAGGCCGAGCGCGTCCGCCGCCTCGTATTGCCCGCGCGGCAGCGCCGCGAGGCCGCCCCGGATCACCTCGGCGATATAGGCGGCGGCGAACAGGGTGACGAGGATGATGACGCGCAGGATGATGTCGAAATTCGTCTCCGGCGGCAGGAAATATTGCAAGAGCAGCGAGGCGGTGAACAGCAGCGTGATGAGCGGCACGCCCCGGATGAACTCGATGAACCCGACCGAGAGCGTGCGGATCAGCAGCATGTCCGATTTCCGCCCCAGCGCCAGCAGGATGCCCATCGGCAGCGAGGCCGAGATGGCGGTGATGCCGATCACGATCGACAGCAGGAAGCCGCCGAACTGGTCGCTGTCCACGCTGCGGATGCCGAGCGGCAGGATCGAATGCAGCGCGGTGCTGAGCGGGGTCTGCACGACGAGCCACCAGAAGGTCGCGGCGACGAGGCCGATCCCGGCCGAGACCGGCACGCCCAGCCGCCCGACCAGCAGCCGGAACACCAGCGCCATGATCCCGAAGCCCAGCATCACCACCACCGGCGCCCAGATCGTGCCGCCCCAGAGCAGCCAATAGGCGAGGAAGGGGTAGAGCAGCGTGAACCACATCAGCCGGCGCGGCAGGCTCTGGAACAACACCGGCGCCAGCGCCGCCAGCATCAGCAGGAAGGCGAGATTCGGCCGCCAATAGGCGTTCATCGGGTAGAAGCCGTAGAGATACTGATGCCAGCGCGCCCGGACCATGGCCCAGCAGGCGCCGCTGGCGCCCTCGCCCCAGGTCTCGGCGACGATCTGGCGGCATTCGCCCAGCGAATTGGCGTTCCAGACCGAATGCAGCAGCCAGGGCACGGCATGCGCCAGCAGCCAGGCCAGGGCGAGCAGCCCGAGCACGGTCAGGATCGTGTTCAGCGCGCCGGAGAACAGGTTCTCGCGCAGCCATTTCACCGCGCCCTTCTCGCCGGGCGGCGGCTCGCGCGGGTCCAGCATCTCGGCGCGGACGAATGGGGTGACCTGGGTCATCTCAACGCTCCTTCAGCCGGACGGCGCGGTTGAACATGTTCATCACGGCCGAGATGAGCAGGCTGATCGTCAGATAGATCGCCATCATCAGCAGCATGCATTCCAGCTCCTTGCCGGTCTGGTTCAGCGTGATGCCGCCCAGCGTGCCGCGCAGATCCATGTAGGA
Organism: Gemmobacter sp.; assembly: GCA_039808305.1. Lineage (GTDB taxonomy): Bacteria > Pseudomonadota > Alphaproteobacteria > Rhodobacterales > Rhodobacteraceae > Gemmobacter. Next base: position 1,580 of record JBDHSR010000021.1, read on the forward strand.
CACCGCGATGGCGAGCGAGGTGTTCTTGGTCAGGTTCAGATACTGGCTGATCAGCGGCGGGATGATGACGCGCAGCGCCTGCGGCAGGATGACGAGGCGCATGGTCCGTCCGGGCCGCAGGCCGAGGGCGAAGGCGGCCTCCGACTGCCCGCGCGAGATGGCGAGGATGCCGGCCCGCACGATCTCGGCGATGAAGGCGGCGGTGTAGAGCGCCAGCGCCACCGTCAGCGCGGTGAAGCTGTGCAGCACGGTGATGCCGCCGGTGAAGTTGAAGCCCTTCAGCTCCGGCACGACGAAATGCAGCCCCAGCGCCCAGAGCAGCAGCGCCGAGGGCAGCACGAGGATCAGCAGGTTCTTCCACCAGGTGACCGGGCGGACCCCGGTCGCATCCTGCACCACATGGGCATGGCGGTTCAGCCGGAGGCTGGCCAGCACCGAGGCGCCGAACACCGCGAGCAGCGCCAGCAGGTTGAGCGAAACCTTGAAGATGCCGAGATCGACGGTGCCGAGGCCGCCTTCCTGCGGGTCGGCGTCGCAGGCCTCGCGCGGCTGGCCGACGCAGAATTTCGGCTCGGGGATGACGGTGCCGCGATTGGATATGGCGATGACGCCGAAGAGCATCGAGGCCTTCGGCACCTCGCCGGCGGCCTCCATCTCCGGGGTGAGGCGGAAATCCTTCGGCTGCGGCGTGGATTCCGACAGGATCGTCGCCGCGAGCAGGATCCACAGCAGCACGGGCACGTTGCGGAAGACCTCGACATAGACCGTCATCAGCCGCGAGACGAGCCAGTTCCGCGACAGCCGCAGGACACCGATGACGACCCCGAGGATGGTGGCGATCAGACAGCCGACCGAGGCGGCGAGCAGCGTGTTCAGCAGCCCGATGAAGGCGGCGCGCAGATGCGTGCTGTCATTGGTGTAATCGACGAGCCGCTGGTTGATGTCATAGCCCGCCCGGTTGAACAGGAAGCCGAAATCGAAGGTCCGGTCCTTGGCGGCGAGGTTCTGGATCGTGTTGTTCACGAGCCAGGACAGGAACAGCAGGAACAGGATCAGCACCACCACCTGTATGGTGAGCGACCTGTACCGGGTGTCGTAGATAAGCATTCCAAGCCGAAAGGAACCCCTCGGCGCTTCCTGGACAAAAGCCATACAGATATACCCCCTGGTCCTGCCCGGCCCCCTCTGGCGGGGGGCTCGTCATGGCAGGAAGCCGGTCATTCATTCATTGGGCAGGGGCGCGCGGCGGCGCCCCTGTCGATCACGCTCCGGCCGCTCAGCGGAAGGGCGGGGCGTATTGCAGGCCGCCCTGGGTCCAGAGCGCGTTCAGCCCGCGCGCCAGCTTGATCGGGGTGGCCGAGCCGATATTGGCTTCGAAGATCTCGCCATAATTGCCGTTGGCGGCGATGGCGCGCTTCGCCCAGTCCTTGTCGAGGCCCAGCTTCGCGCCCAGATCGTCCTCGACGCCCAGCAGGCGCTTGATTTCCGGGTTCTGCGTGGTGGAGGCCACTTCCTCGATATTGGCCTTGTTCACGCCGTATTCCTCGGCGGCGACCAGCGCGTAATAGGTCCAGCGCACCACGTCGCCCCACACGTTGTCGCCATGGCGGACCAGCGGGCCGAGCGGCTCTTTCGAGATGATTTCGGGCAGGATGATGTGGTTGTCCGAATCCGGCATCGTCGCGCGCGAGGCGGCGAGGCCCGAGGCGTCGGTCGTATAGGCGTCGCAGGCGCCGGCGAGATACTGGCGCTGGCCTTCCGAGTCGCTGTCCACGGTGACCGGCGTGTAGCTCATGTTGTTGGCCTTGAAGTAGTCGGCCAGGTTCAGCTCGGTGGTGGTGCCGGTCTGGATGCAGACGGTCGCCCCGTCCAGCTCCTTGGCCGAGGAGACGCCGAGGTCCTTCTTCACCATGAAGCCCTGGCCGTCATAGTAGTTCACCGCGACGAAATCGAATTTCAGGTCCACGTCGCGCATGAAGGTCCAGGTCGAGTTGCGGATCAGCACGTCCACCTCGCTGGAGGCGAGCGCGGTGAAGCGGGTCTCGCCGGTGGTGGGGGCGTATTTCACCTTCGAGGCATCGCCGAGCACCGCCGCGGCCACCGCCTTGCACAGCGCCACGTCGAAGCCCTGGTATTCGCCATTGGCATCCGGCGCCGCGAAGCCCGTCAGACCCACGTTCACGCCGCAGTTCAGAACGCCGCGGGCCTTCACGTCCTCCAGCGTGCCCGCGCCGGCGATGGTGCCGAGAAGGGCGGCCGCCGAGAGCGTGCCAAGGAATACGGATTTTTTCATGCGTACCTCTTCCTGAATTCCCGCCCGTTTGCAGGCGGCGTTTTATGAAACCCCGCGCGGAGCGGAGGCGTAGCTTGCCGGAGGGGCCGGGTGGCGTCCTCACTGCCGGCCAGTTTCATGTAAAGGGCTTCGAGCCGTCAAGCGAAACCCTGCTGCGGGTGGCAACGTCAGGGGCCGGCGGCGCTCCGGGGCGGCGGCACGAAAGAACCGCATGGAATGCCCGGAAAATGAGCAAGATTGTTACCCACACAATCCGTGGAACTGCGCGGCCTCGTGCAGCGCGCGGCGCTTCACCGCCTCGGCGGCGGCGGCCTCCGCATCCTCGCCCCATTGCTCGATCTGCCAATGCTCGTCGATTCGACTGAGATCGAAGGCTTCCCCGGCACCGATTCGGCCCTCCGCCACGGCGAGGCCGAGGACCAGCGAGCCGGTGATCGCCACCAGGTCATGCAGCGCCGCGAGGCGGAATTCGTCGCGCGCGAAGACGGCGGCGCGCAGCGCGGCGAGGCTGCCGGGCGGCTGCGGGATGTGCATCACCCCGGCGGTGGCGACCAGCGGCGCGCCATAGCGCCCGTGCGCCCAGGCCAGCAGCGGATCCCAGCCCGCTTCTTGCCGCGCCACCAGCGCCTCGGGGCCTTCCGCCCGATAGCACAGCAGGTCGGAGCCGCCGTATTCCGCCGGCATTTCAGCGACTTCCGAGAATTGCGGGCGCACCTTGTCGATGGCGGAATTGACGGTGCGGGTGGCGGGCATCGTCTCGGGCCGCACCACGCCGTCCTGCGCGTCCCATTCGGCGGCGATGCGTTCGGCCAGCGCGCGGGACGGCACCACCAGCGCCGCCTTGGCCGGCGTCTTCACCGCCCGCCCGTCGAGCCGGATGGTGAAGCCGCCCTCGCAGGGTTCCACCGTGGCGGCGGTCCAGAAGCGTTTCGGGGTCCAGCTCATCTCAGTGCAGCGCCTCGAACGGGTCCTCCGGCACGTCGCCCTCTTTCCAGTCCAGCATCTTCCAGGTGCGCTGCATGTGATCGGGCAGGGGGGCGGTGAAGGTGACCTGTTCCTTGGTGATCGGGTGTTCGAAGCTCAGCCGCCTTGCGTGCAGGTGCAGCTTGCGCGAGATGTCGCCGCCGACCGAGGCGCCCCAGCCCTCGCCCATGTTCTCGGCGGCCGAGCCGCCATATTTGCCGTCGCCGATGATCGGATGGCCGAGTTCGGCCATATGGGCGCGGAGCTGGTGGGTGCGCCCGGTGATCGGCTCCAGCGCCATCCAGCTCAGCCGGGTGCCGAGGAACCAGAGCGTGAAGTAATCGGTCTGGGCGCGCTTGGCATCCGGGTAATCACCGGCCTTGGCGGGATGGATGCAGAGCATCTTCTCGCCCTCGCCGCCGCGGCCATGGCCCGGCGCCTTCATCAGCGCGAACTTGATCGAGCCCTGTTTCGGCTGCGGCACGCCCGCCACCACGGCCCAGTAGATCTTGCGGGTATTGCGGTGCCGGAACGCCTCGGACAGCGCGCGCGCCACGCGGTCGGTGCGGGCCAGGACCAGCACGCCCGACGTGTCCTTGTCGAGCCGGTGCACCAGTTTCGGCCGGTCCTTGTAGCCGAATTTCAGCGCCTCGGTCAGCCCGTCGACATGCCGGTCGCCCTGACCCGATCCGCCCTGCGAGGGCAGGCCGGCGGGCTTGTTCAGCACGATGATATGTTCGTCGCGGAACAGCACGGCGTTCTGGATCATCTTCGTGTCGGCCGGGCTCACCCCGTCGGGGCGCGGGCGCGAGGGCGCGTCGTTCTCCGGCAGCGGCGGCACGCGGATCACCATGCCGGGCTCCACCCGGTCACTGGCCCGCACCCGCTTGCCGTCCACCCGCACCTGGCCGGTGCGGCACATCTTCTCCACCGCGCCCTGCGTCACCTGCGGGAAGCGGCGCTTGAACCAGCGGTCCAGCCGCTGTTCGCCCTCATCGGCGGAGACGGTCAGCAGTTTCACGCCGCTCATATCAAGAGGCTCCGCGTCAATTGGGCGGCCAGCGCGAAGGCCGCGAGGGAAAGGAGGACCGAGGCCAGCACATAGGCCAGCGCGGCAAGGGTTTGGCCGCGCTCCGCCAGCAGCATCGTGTCCATCGAGAAGGCCGAGAAGGTGGTGAAGCCGCCAAGCACCCCGGTCATCAGCAAGGGGGCGAGATGCTGGTGGCCGCGATGGGCGAGGAACACCATCACCGCCCCCATCGCGCCCGAGCCGAGGATATTGATGCCCAGCGTATGCCACGGGAACCCGGTGCCCATGAGACGCGGCACGGCGAGGTTCATGCCATAGCGCAGCACCGAACCGAAGGCGCCGCCGACCGCCACCTGAAGCACCGCCGGCACGCTCATTCCAGCCCCGCGATGATGGCGCGCAGCGTCTCCAGCCCCTCGCCCTTTTCGGAACTGGTCAGCACGATCTCGGGATAGGCGGCGGGGTGCTTGGCCAGCGCGGCGCGGGTCTGCGCCAGATTGGCCTCGCGCGTGGCGCGGTTCACCTTGTCGGCCTTGGTCATCACCACCTGGAAGGTCACGGCGGATTTGTCGAGCAGCGTCAGGATCTCCTCGTCCACCGCCTTCACGCCGTGGCGGGTGTCGATCAGCACGAAGGCGCGGCGCAGGGTCTGGCGGCCTTGCAGATACTGCTTCAGCAGCGCCTGCCATTTCTTCACCGTGGCGACCGGCGCCTCGGCGAAGCCGTAGCCCGGCAGGTCCACCAGATAGCGGCTGTCGCCGAGGGCGAAATAGTTGATCTCCTGCGTCCGCCCCGGCGTGTTGGAGGCGCGGGCCAGCGCCTTGCGCCCGGTCAGCGCGTTGATGAGGCTCGATTTCCCGACATTCGACCGCCCGGCGAAGCAGACCTCCAGCCGGTCGGCGGGCGGCAGGCCGGGCATGGCGACCACGCCCTTCACGAAATCGACGGGGCCGGCGAACAGCAGCCGGCCGCGTTCGCGGGCGAAATCGTCGGGCTCTTCGGCCAGCGGGAAGGGCAGGGCGGTCATGCGGCCTCCACCCGGTCGCCGGCGGCGATCTCGCCGCCGTCCAGCACCACGGCATAGACGCCGAAATCCTGATGCCCGAAGGCGCCGCGCAGCGCGCCCAGCGTATCGCCGTCGAGCCGCCCGGTCATCGGATCGGCCTTGGTGGCGTTGCACCGCTCGATCCGCTCGCGCACCTCCAGCAGCGCGCCGCCGATCCGCAGCCTTTGGCCCACCAGATCGAACTCCGCCCAGGGCTCCCAGCCCTCGATCCAGAGATTGCCGCGCCAGCGATAGGGCGACAGCTCCATCCCCATCCGCGCCGAGAGATCGCGGTTGGAGGCGAGGTTGAGAAGCGAGACGGAAGGATAATCGCTGTCCGACATCACGCGCCCGGCGCTGACGATGCGTTCCGGCATGGCGCGGCCCGCCGGGTTCAGCCCGCGCACCCAGTCGAGGAAACCCGCCAGATCCTCCGCCGCGTCGGGGCGGAAGGTCAGCGGATCGCGCTCCGGGTGGGTCAGCGTCACCGTCGCCGCCGCCTCGTCCAGCGCGGCGGAGATCGCCATCAGCGCCGGCGCCTTGGCGCCCCGCGCGAAGTTCACGCAAGGGTTCCAGCCCGGCACCAGACGCGCCGCGTCATGCGCCACCGCCCAATGCCGGTCCCAGGGCAGCCCCTCGCCCGCCGAAAGCCGAACGGACGCGAGGTCTTCGCGTCCGTGGCTCTTGATCGGGTGGCGGCAGATATGTGCGAGCCGTGCCGTCATTTCTTGCCCTTCGCCGGTTGCGCGGGCTTCGGCTTGCGCGAGAACCCGGCCCTGATATTGCCGAAGAGGTCGGGCTTGTGTCCATGGCTGCGCATGATGGCATATTGCTGGATGAAGGTGATGGTGTTGTTGGTGATCCAGTAGAGCACCAGCCCCGAGGCGAAGCCGCCCAGCATGAACATGAACACCCAGGGCATCCAGGCGAAGACCATGGCCTGCGCCGGATCGGCCGGGGCCGGGTTCAGCTTCTGTTGCAGCCACATCGAGATGCCGAGCAGGATCGGCAGCACCCCGATGAAGACCAGCGCGAGGAAGCTGCCATGCGCCGGCGCCGCCCAGGGCAGCAGGCCGAACAGGTTGTAGAGCGAGGACGGATCGGGCGCCGAGAGATCGGTCAGCCAGCCGAAGAACGGCGCGTGGCGCAGTTCCAGCGTGACGAAGATCACCTTGTAGAGGCTGAAGAAGATCGGGATCTGGATCAGGATCGGCAGGCAGCCCGCGGCGGGGTTCACCTTCTTCTCCTTGTAGAGCTGCATCATCTCCTTCTGCATCTTCGCCCGGTCGTCGCCCGTGCGCTCCTTCAGCGCCTCCATCTCGGGCTGGAGCTCCTTCATCCGCGCCATCGAGACGTAGGACTTGTAGGCGAGCGGCAGCACGATCAGCTTCAGCACGAAGGTCAGCGCGATGATGGCGAGGCCCATATTGCCGATCAGGGCGTGCAGCCAGTGCAGCAGCGCGAAGATCGGCTTGGTCAGGAAGAAGAACCAGCCCCAGTCGATCGAATCGATGAAGCCGGCGATGCCTTCCTCGTTCTGGTAATGGCGGATCGTCTCCCATTCCTTCGCGCCGGCGAAGAGGCGCGACGAGACCTCGGCCGAGGCGCCGGGGGCGACGGTCATCACCGGCAGGCGCGTCTCGGTCTGGTAGATGTCGGCCTGCGGGTTGTATTTGACGACCGAGGTGAAGGGCTTGCCCTGCTCGGGCACCATCACCGTCATCCAGTATTTGTCGGTGAAGCCCAGCCAGCCATCGGTGGCGGCCTCCTTCACCTCGGCCTGCGCGGCCTCGCGCTCGACCACCGGCAGGTCGGCGACGTTCTTGTATTTCACCTCTTCCAGCGTGCCGTCGACCCGGCCGACCACGCCCTCGTGCAGCACGAAGAAGTTCTGGAGGTCGGGCGGCGTGCCGTGGCGGGCGACCACGCCATAGGGTTGCAGCACCGCCGGGGCGGCGCCGTCGTTGCGCACGCCGTCGGTGACGGTGAACATGTAATGCTCGTCGATCTCGATCCGGCGGGTGAAGGTCAGCCCGTCGCCGTTCGCCCATTCCAGGGTGACCGGCTGACCCGGCGCCAGCGTCGCGCCGCCGGTCTGCCGCCAGTCGGTCGTGGCGCCCGGCACCGCCTCGAAGCCCAGATCGCCCCCCGGCACCCAGCCGTAAAGCGCGTAATAGGCATGCGGCTCGCCCACCGGCGAGAGCAGGCGGACGATCTCGGACTGTTTGTCGAGGCTGACGCGATAGCCTTTCAGCGACAGGTCGTCGATCCGGCCGCCCAGCAGCGAGACCGAGCCCTGCACGCGCGGCGTGTCGATCTTCAGGCGCGGCGCCTCGGGCACGGCGGCCACTTCGGGCTGGCCGGCGGCCGTGGGGGCCGGCGCCGCCGGCGTCTCGGCGGTCTGCACCGCGGCGGGCGCGTTGGGGTCGGCCACGGGATCTTCCGGCGGGAAGAGGACGAACCACACCAGGATCACGAGGAAACTGAGTGCCGTCGCCAGAATGAGATTCTTGTTCTGATCGTCCATCTGCGATCCCCACCGTCGTTTTGCAGGCAGACCCGGGCCGTGGGTCTCGCGTGGTTCAACAGAAGGGGGGCGGAAAGGTCAAGCGGTTTTCCCCGCGCCGGAGCGCGGCGTCCCATTTCGCGCCGGGGGCAGGGCGGGGCGGAGGGGCGGCGGACGGGCGGCGATCCAGTCGGGCGTCTGCTCGAAGGGCATCGGCCGGGCGATGCCGAAGCCCTGCACATGGCCGCAGCCCAGTTCGGCGAGCCGCGCGAGCTCCCCCGGCGTCTCCACCCCCTCGGCCAGCGTGTCGAGGCCGAGCTGCGCGGCGAGCGACAGGATCGCCGCCACCATCCTGCGCTGCTCGGGATCGGTGTCGACATGGGTGACGAAGCTGCGGTCGATCTTCAGCCGCCGCACCGAGAAGCGGCGGATATTGGCGATGGCGGCATGGCCGGTGCCGAAATCGTCGAGGTCGATGCCGCAGCCCAGCCGGGCCAGCGCCGCGATATTGCGCACGATCACATCGTTTTCCGTCGAGGCGACGACGGTCTCCAGGATTTCCACGCAAAGCCGCTCCGGTTTCAGGTCGAACCGGCCCAGCTCCCATTCCAGCCGCGCCACCAGTTGCGGATCGCCCAGTTCGGCGGCGGAGAAGTTGACCGAGACGCTGGGCACATGCAGCCCCGCCCTGTCCCAGCGCCGCAACGCCGCGAGCGCCTGGCCGAGCATCGCCTCGCCCAGCCGGGCGGAAAGGCCGGCCTCCTCGATCGCGGACAGGAATTCGATCGGCGGCACCACGCCGCGTTCCGGGTGATGCCAGCGCGCCAACGCCTCGAAGCCGGTGATCTCGCCGGTGGCGGTGGCGATCTGCGGCTGGAAATGCGCGCGGATCTGCCCCTCGTCCAGCGCCGCGGCGAGGGTCTCGCGCAGCAGGTCGCGGTCGGCGCGCCGCCGCGCCATGTCGGGCGCATGGCCGCGGATCGCCGAAGGACCGTTGCGCGCCGCCTCCTCCGCCGCGACCTCGGCCGCGTCGAGCAGGGCCTGCCCGCCCGGCGCGGGGGCGCTGTCGCCCAGGCAGAACCCCACCGAGCAGGTGAGGTAAAGCCGCGTCGAATCGAGGCTGACCGGCGCGGCCAGCGCCGCTTGCAGCCGGGCGGAAAGCTGGATCAGGCTTTCCAGATCGAGCCGCCGCTGCGGCATCAGCGCCACGGCGAAGGCGCCGTCCTCCAGCCGCGCCACCATGTCGCCCTCGCGCAGCGCGGCGCAGAGCCGTTCGGCGCAACGCCCCAGCAACTCCGCCCGCGCCGCCCGGCCATGCCGCGCCTCCAGCGTTTCGGCCTCGTCGATGCGGATCACGAGACAGGCAGCCCGCCGCCCGCTGACCGGCCGGTCGCGCAGCGCGGCCTCCAGCCGGGCCACGAGCTGCGGGCGCAGCGCCAGCCCGTCGAGACCGTCCGGCACCGGGGCCGGCTGCGCCCGATCGAAGCGGAACGCCCCGGCGGTCAGGAACAGCAGCGGCGTGCCGAGCGCGACGGCCAGCAGCACCGCCTCGCCGCCCAGCCAGAAGGCGGCCAGCGTCAGCGCCGGCAGGAACACCATCGGCTCCGGCCGGCGCAGCAGCCGCGTGCCCCGTTCCAGCCCCTGCCATATCCTGTCTGCGATACCCATGCGAATCCCCGTCTCCGCCCCGGCGCGGGGGCTGATCGGGGCCGAGACTACGGGCCGGGAATCGCCGCTTCGTTAATTCCGGTCGCGGAGTTGCGGAGGATTTTCGCCAAATGTTCCGGGTTGCGCCGCGAGGCCCATGAAATCGAACAGCGCGGGATCCGGCAGATGCGAGGGCCGCACGTTCATCAGCGCGCGGAACATCACCTGCCGCCGCCCCGGACTGCGCGCCTCCCAGCCGTCGAGCAATTGCTTCACCTGCTGGCGCTGCAAACCCTCCTGCGAGCCGCAGAGGTCGCAAGGGATGATCGGATAGTCCATGGCGCGGGCGAATCGCTCGCAATCCGCCTCGGCCACGAAGGCCAGCGGACGGTAGACGAAGAGGTCGCCCTCCTCGTTCAGCAGCTTCGGCGGCATGGTCGCCAGCCGCCCGCCATGGAACAGGTTCATGAAGAAGGTTTCCAGGATGTCGTCGCGGTGATGGCCCAGCACCACCGCCGAACACCCCTCCTCGCGCGCGATGCGGTAGAGATTGCCGCGCCGCAGCCGCGAGCACAGGCTGCACATGGTCTTGCCCGGCCCGATCTTGTCCATCACCACCGAATAGGTGTCCTGATACTCGATCCGGTGCGGCACGCCCATCCGGGCCAGAAACTCCGGCAGCACGGTGGCGGGGAAATTCGGCTGGCCCTGGTCCAGGTTGCAGGCCAGCAGGTCGACCGGCAGCAGCCCGCGCCATTTCAGCTCGTGCAGCACGGCGAGCAGCGTATAGCTGTCCTTGCCGCCCGAGAGGCAAACCAGCCAGCGCGCGCCGCGCTCGATCATGCCGTAACGCTCGATCGCCTCGCGCACCTCGCGCACCAGCCGCTTGCGCAGCTTGCGGAACTCGGTCGAGGCGGGCGCGCCGTGGAACAGCGGATGGATGTCGCCCGCAGGATCGTCGTCGGAAAGATGCAGATCGTCCATCTGGCCCTCGCGCGCTGGAATGGGCCGCATATGCCAGAAGCCGGGGCCCCTTGCAAATCCGGGTCCATTTTCTGTCCGCAAATATCCTCGGGGGGTGAGGCCCGTCAGGGCCGAGGGGGCGCGAGCGCCCCCTTGAAACCCTCGTCGCCGGAACCGCCCGCCGGGGGTGTCAGCCGCGTGCCGGGATCTTCATGCCGCGCTGCACCGCCGGCCGTTCCAGAAAGCGCGCCAGCCAGCCCGGCACGTTCTTCAACTCGCCCCAGCCCGCGATCTCATGCGCCCCGTAGAAGGTGGACAGGGTGTTGAGCCAGGGGCAGATGGCGATGTCGGCGATGGAATAGTCGCCGGCGATCCAGTCGCGCCCCTCCAGCGCGCCGTCGAGCACCTTCAGCAGCCGCGCCGCCTCGGCGCGGTAGCGTTCCTTCGGGCGGGGATCCTCGATCTCCTTGCCGGCGAAATGGTGGAAGAAGCCGAGCTGCCCGAACATCGGCCCCACGCCGCCCATCTGGAACATCAGCCATTGCAGCACCTCGTAGCGCCGCGCCTCGGGCAGGAATTTCCCGGTCTTCTCCGCCAGATAGATCAGGATCGCCCCGCTTTCGAACAGGGGCAGCGGCTTGCCGCCGGGGCCGTCCGGGTCGATGATCGCGGGGATCTTGTTGTTCGGGTTCAGGCTGAGGAATTCCGGCGTCATCTGGTCGTTCGTGCCGAAATCCACCAGATGCGGCTCGTAGGGCAGGCCGGTCTCCTCCAGCATGATCGAGACCTTCACCCCGTTCGGGGTGGGCAGGGAGTAGAGTTGCAGCGCATCGGGCCGCGACGCGGGCCAGCGGCGGGTGACCGGAAAGTCGGCGAGGGTCGTCATGGCGGGCTCCTTCCTCATGCGATCTGGGGTGAAGGCTAGATGCGTTTTCCCCGTCCCAAAAGCCCTTGAACTGTGCGATAGTGCCGCCACGGTTGTGCGCGGTAGACGAACGGGCCAGCAAGCACCAGCCCGCAACGCGCCGGCCCGCCCTGCGGGGCATATGGGGCAACTAGGAAGGACTCTCAGGAAATGCTTAACGAATTCAAGGCTTTCATTGCCAAGGGCAATGTGCTCGACATGGCCGTCGGTATCATCATCGGCGCCGCCTTCACCGCCATCGTCACCTCGCTGGTCGACGACCTGATCAATCCGTTGATCGGCATTTTCGTCGGCGGGATCGACTTCTCGGCGCTGAGCGTGGGGCTGGGCGATGCCCAGTTCATGTATGGCAACTTCATCAACGCGGTGATCAAGTTCCTGATCGTCGCCTGGGTGGTGTTCCTGCTGGTGAAGGCGGTGAACCGCGCCACCGGCCTCGGCCGCAAGCAGGAAGAGGCGCCGGCGGCGCCGGCCGGCCCGACCGAGGTGGAGCTGCTGCAGGACATCCTGACCGAGCTGAAAGCCAAGCCCTGATCCGGGCCCGCATCGGATGGCACGGCCCGCGAGTGATCGCGGGCCGTGTCCGTTTCAGAGATCCAGCGCCTCCGCCGCCGGGATCGAGGGCAGGCCGAGCGCCGCGCCCACGGCGGCATAGGTCAGCCGCCCCTTGTGGGTGTTCAGCCCGTTCAGCAGGTTGCGGTCCTCGGCGCAGGCGCGCTGCCAGCCCTTGTCGGCCAGCGCCAGCATGAAGGGCATCGTCGCGTTGCCCAGGCCCTGCGTCGAGGTGCGGGCCACCGCGCCGGGCATGTTCGCCACGCAGTAATGCAGGATTCCGTCAATTTCATAGATCGGATCCTGATGCGTGGTGGCCCGGGATGTTTCAAAACAACCACCCTGGTCGATCGCCACATCCACGAGGACGGCGCCCGGCTGCATGGTGGAAAGCTGCGCGCGGCTGACCAGCTTCGGCGCGGCCGCCCCCGGCACCAGCACCGCGCCGATCACCATGTCGGCCGTCGGCAGCAGTTCGGCCACCGCGCTCGCCGAGGCATATTGCGTGGTCAGCCGCCCCATGAACACGTCGTCGAGATAGGAAAGCCGCGGCACCGAGCGGTCGAGCACCGTGACATTCGCCCCCATGCCGACCGCCACCCGCGCCGCCGCCGTGCCCACCACGCCGCCGCCGATGATCACCACATTGGCCGGCCGCACCCCCGGCACCCCGCCCAGCAGCACGCCGCGCCCGCCATTGGCCTTTTGCAGCGACCAGGCGCCGACCTGCGGCGCCAGCCGCCCGGCGACCTCGGACATCGGCGCGAGCAGCGGCAACCCGCCCCGCGCGTCGGTCACCGTCTCATAGGCGATGGCGGTGACGCCGGAGGCCAGCAGGTCGCGCGTCTGCTCCGGGTCGGGGGCGAGGTGGAGATAGGTGAACAGCACCTGCCCCTCGCGCAGCCGCTGGCGCTCCACCGCCTGCGGCTCTTTCACCTTCACGACCATCTCGGCCGTGGCGAAGACCTCCTCGGCGGTGCCGAGGATCCGGGCCCCCGCCGCGACATAGGCGTCATCGGAAAAACCCGCGCCGAGGCCGGCGCGGGTTTCGATATAGACCTCGTGGCCATGCGCCACCGCTTCCCGGGCCGCGTCGGGAGTTACCCCGACGCGGAACTCCTGCGGTTTGATTTCTTTCGGACAACCGATCTTCATGGACGTTCTCCCTGGTTTCGACCCGCGCCTCCCGCGCGGCTGTGCCTGAAAGCCTGCGGCAGAATCACCGGCGATATTTCGATTTCTGTGGCCGTTACGGGGAGGCGGGTGGTAGATGTGAGCGTATCATCGCCCTTTTTCCGCGGAAACCACCATCTCCATGGATCTCGACGCAACAGACCGCCGCATTCTCACCGTTCTGCAAAAGAACGGCCGGATCACCAATGCCGAGCTTTCGGAGCAGGTGAACCTCTCGGCCTCGGCCTGCCACCGCCGCGTGCAGCGGCTGGAGGAGGAGGGGTTCATCGCCGGCTATGTCGCCCTGCTCGACCCGCGCCGGCTGGGCCGGCCCACCACGGTTTTCGTGGAGATCACCCTGCAAGGTCAGGCGGACGAGCTGCTCGACGCTTTCGAGCGCGAGGTGGCGCGCATTCCCGACATCCTCGAATGCCACCTGATGGCCGGGAGCGCCGATTACCTGCTGAAGATCGTGGCCGAGGATACCGAGGATTTCGCCCGCATCCACCGGCAATACCTGTCGCGCCTGCCCGGCGTGGCGCAGATGCAAAGCTCGTTCTCGCTGCGCACCGTGCTGAAGACCACCGCGCTGAAGGTCTGACTATTTCAGCGCGACCAGCAGGGTCCCGGCGGCGATCATCGCCACGCCCAGCCAGTTCGGCAGGCTCAGCTTCTCGCCGAGGAAGGCCACGCCGAAGAGCGCGACCAGCACCACGCTCAGCTTGTCGACCGGGGCGACGCGGGCGGCGTCGCCCAGCTTCAACGCGCGGTAATAGCAGAGCCAGGAGGCGCCGGTCGCCAGCCCCGACAGGGTGAGGAAGAGCCAGGCCCGCGCCGGCAGTGCGGCAGGGTTCTGCCATTGCCCGGTCGCCAGCACGAGGAGGGTGACGAAGGCCAGGATCACCGCCGTGCGCAGCAGCACCGCGACATCGGGCGCCACCTGCGCCACGCCGATCTTGCCGAAGATCCCGGTCAGCGCGGCGAAGACCGCGGCGCCGAGCGCCCAGAACAGCCAGCTTTCGGTCATCATGCCTTCCTCCAATGAAAAACCCCCGGCCAAGGCGCGGGGGTTCCTCTGTCAGGCGGGAAACCCCGCCCAGCTTCCGGGCAATGTCTTAGAGACCGCCTTCACGCTGCGCCTTCTTGCGCGCGAGTTTGCGCGCACGGCGGACCGCTTCGGCTTGCTCGCGGGCTTTCTTGACCGACGGCTTCTCGAAATGCTGCTTGAGCTTCATTTCGCGGAACACGCCTTCGCGCTGGAGCTTTTTCTTCAGGGCGCGGAGCGCCTGTTCGACATTGTTGTCACGAACGCTGACCTGCATGTGGTTGTCACCACCTTCCTAAGCTAGAGTTGCACTGATGTGCAGGCCCGCGCCCCATAGCAAAGCGGCGCGGGCTTGTCTACCTTCGGTTGGGAAAGGAGCGCGCGATGACAGGCGAATCCCGGTTTTCCGCCCTGCGGGCGGCGGTTCTCGACGCCGCTTTGGCCCATGTGCCCTTCGACGGCTGGTCGGAGGCGACGCTGCGCGCGGCGCTGGCCGATTCGGGGGCGGAGCCGGCGCTCGGCCCCGCGCTTTTCCCGCGCGGCGCGCTGGATCTGGCGCTGGCCTATCACCGGCGCGGCGATGCGCTGATGGCGGAGCGGCTGGCGGCGCTGCCTCCCGCCGCGCGGTTCCGCGACCGGGTGGCGGCGGCGATCATGGCCCGGCTCGACGTGGTCGAGGACAAGGAGCTGGTCCGGCGCGGCTCCGCCTTCTTCGCGCTGCCGCAGAACATGGCGGAGGGCGCGCGGGCGATCTGGGGCACGGCCGATGCCATCCTGCGCGCGCTGGGCGACAGGTCGGACGACATCAACTGGTATTCCAAGCGCGCCAGTATCGCGGCGGTCTATTCGGCGACGGTGCTCTACTGGCTGGGCGACCAGAGCGAGGGGCATCGGGCGACGCGCGATTTCCTCGACCGCCGCATCGACGAGGTGATGGGCTTCGAGAAGCTGAAAGCCTCGGTGCGGGCCAATCCGCTGGGCCGGGCGCTCTCGGGCCTGTTCGGCGGCATCAAGGCGCCGCATCCGCCCGGCGATCTTCCCGGCTCGCTGAACGAGGCCGATACATTGAAGGACAAGGCATGACACTTCCCCCGCCCCATGTGATGCAGGCCATCGAGATCTCCGAACCCGGCGGGCCGGAGGTGCTGAAACCCGTCGAACTCACGGTGCCGGTGCCGAAACATGGCGAGATCCTGATCCGCGTCGCCTATGCCGGGGTGAACCGCCCCGACGCGCTGCAACGCGCCGGCCGCTACGCCCCGCCGCCCACCGCCTCGCCTTTGCCGGGGCTGGAGGCGTCGGGCTGGGTCGCCTCGGTCGGGCCGGGGGTGACGAAATGGCGGCCGGGCGACAAGGTGACGGCGCTGCTGCCCGGCGGCGGCTATGCCGAATATGCGGTCACGCCCGAGGATCACGCCCTGCCGGTGCCCGAGGGGCTCGGGCTGAAGGAGGCCGCCTGCCTGCCGGAGACCTGCTTCACCGTCTGGTCGAACGTCATGCTGCGCGGGGGCTTGCGGGCGGGCGAGCGGTTTCTGGTGCATGGCGGCTCGTCCGGCATCGGCACGACCGCGATCCAGATGGCGCGGGCGCTGGGCGCGCGGGTCTTCGCCACCGCCGGCTCGGCCGAGAAATGCGCCGCCTGCGAGGCGCTGGGGGCGGAGCGCGCCATCAATTACCATGACGAGGATTTCGTCGCGGTGATGAAGGCCGAGCGCGGCGCGCATGTCATCCTCGACATGGTGGGGGGCGACTACCTGCCGCGCAACGTGAAGGCGCTGGCCGATGAGGGGCGGCTGGTGCAGATCGCCTTCCTCAAGGGCTCGAAGGTGGAGCTGAACTTCTCCGAGGTGATGACGCGGCGGCTGACCATCACCGGCTCGACCCTGCGGCCGCAGAGCGATCTGGCGAAGGCCCGCTACGCCCGGCACCTGGCGAAACACGTCTGGCCGATGGTGGAACGCGGCACCCTGCGCCCGGTGATCGACAGCGAGTTTCCGTTGGCCGAGGCGGCGCAGGCCCATGCGCGGATCGAGGGGTCCGGCCATATCGGCAAGATCGTGCTGAAGGTGGCCTGAGGCTGTTCTTTGGGGGAGACCGACGTCCCCACCGGGTCCCTTGTGAGCTTATGCTTGCCCGCAGCAAGGGGCGTAGGCCCCGCCGGGCAGCGCCCGATCGTCCCCTTGGACGCTGTCCTCCGTTACGAGGGTGGCGAGGATAAAAGGGGCCTATCCATAATACCTGAAGCATCCCCCGTGTGAGCCCTTCCCCCGCCCGGAACAAGGCGCGCAGCGCCGCCGGGCAGCGCCCGACCGCCCCCTCGGGCGGGCGCTTCGGGGACGCTGGCGCGGGGATCG
>JBDHSR010000022.1:0-17871 GCA_039808305.1 Gemmobacter sp.
CGCCGCCCCCGCCATGCCGAGCGCCGCCCCCGCCAGCGCCGCTAGCGCCGCCCGCCGCAGCCGCGCGGCCACGGCGGCCTCGGCGATGCTTTCCGGCGGGCGGCGCAGCGCGGCGATTATGTCGGCCCAGGCCACGTCGCGCGCGCCCAGCGTCACCGACAGGGCGACCGCCAGCAGCAAAAGGACGAACAGCCCCGCCGCCGGCAGGACCATGCGCCGCGCCCGGCGGGCCGGGCCGGCGGATCTGCGCATCCCGGCGGTCATTCGGCCTTCTTCAATGCGTCGGAGAGCAGCGCCGCATAGCCCTCCAGCACCCAGGGCAGCGACAGCGGCGTCGGGTTCGCCGCCGTGCCCATCGGATCATTGCCCAGCATCACCAGCGAGCCGCGCGCGACGGCCGGCAATTGCGTGGTCAAAAGGTCGGTGGAAAGCTTCGACAGCAGGTCGGAGCCGCCATAGGTCACCAGCACGTCGACCTCGGCCAGTTCGTCGATCCGCTCGGCGCTGATCTCGCCGGCGAAGGCGCCGCTCTCGGCCGCCGCCTGCACCATGGCGGGCGAGGTCAGGCCGAGATCGTGGAAGAACCGGATGCGGGCGTCGTTGTCGGTGTAAAAGCCGATGCGGCTGAGATTGGCGGCCGAGAGATGCGTCACGAACATCGCCGTCCGCCCCTCCAGCGCGGGATGGCGGGCGCGGGTCGCGGCGATCTCGGCCTCCAGCCGGGCGACCAGCGCCTTGCCCTCGGCCTCCATCCCCATGCCCTTCGCGTTCAGCAGGATGGTGTCGCGCCAGTCGGTCGACCACGGCGCGCGGGGATAGGCGACCACCGGGGCGATGCGGCTGAGGGTCTCGTAATCCGACTGGCTCAGCCCGGAATAGGCGGCGAGGATCACATCCGGCCGGGTCGCCGCCACCGCCTCGAAATCTATGCCGTCGCCCTCGTCGAACAGCACCGGCACTTCGGCGCCGAGCTCCGCCAGCCGCGCCTCGACCCAGGGCAGGACGCCATTGCCGTTGTCGTCGCCGAAATTGGCGGCGGCGAAGCCCACCGGCACCACGCCGAGCGCCAGCGGCACCTCGTGGTTCGACCAGTTCACCGTGGCGATGCGGACCGGCTTTGCCGGGATGACCGTGGTGCCGAAGGCATGTTCCACGGTGATCGGGGTATCGTCGGCCAGCGCGGGGCCAGGCAGGATCGCGGCCAGCGCGAGGGCGATCACGGTTCTGCGCAGCGATGACATGGCCATGGCCTCCTGAATTTCCGCGACCGCTTTGCTGTCGCGCCCGGCGCGGGTCAAGGTCGCGCCGCCCGCCGATCCGCCCGCCACGCAACTTTGCGACATTTTCCTACAAAAAGAATCGATTTATTCAATATCGCCCCGGACACGGCTGCTAGACCGCGCCGACCCCGCAGGATGCCGGCCGATTCGGCCCGGCCCCTGCCGTCCCGCAACCGCCGCGCCTGCGGGCCGGATCCCCGGCAAGGCCGCCACATACCCAGCCAGACGCGCAGCCCCTGCGGCCGGTCAGCCAGCACGACCATTCCGCCCGGAGTTAGAACCGTGAAGACCAGAACGACAAACCGCGCCGGACATGGCCGCAGCCCGCTCAGCCTGCTGATCTCGGGTACGGCGGTCGCGGCGCTCTTGGCGGGCATGCCCGCCCTCGCCCAGGACACCGCCGACGAGGAGAACCCGGAGGTCATCCGCCTCGACCCGATCACGCTGAAAGGGTTCGGCAGGGTGGATGACGACGCGCAGACGGTCGTCGCCTCCGAACTCTGGGTCGGCGGCAAGGTCGCGACCAGCATCCTCGACACGCCCGCCTCGGTCTCGGTGATCACCGAGAAGGAGATCCGGCAGCGCAATGCCGGGACGGTGGAGGAGGTGCTGCAATATTCGGCCGGCCTGCATACCGACTATTACGGCACCGACGACCGCAACGACTATTACATGATCCGCGGCTTCCAGGCGACCACCTACCGCGACGGCCTCACCCTCGGCTCGATGCGCGGCGTGCGCGAGGAGCCGCTGGCCTATGAGCGGGTCGAGGTGCTGCGCGGCGCCAACTCGGCGCTGTTCGGCATGGCCGATCCCGGCGGCTCGGTGAACTTCGTGACGCGGACCCCGAAATTCGACCGCATCGCCGAGACGACGCTTTCCCTCGGCTCCTTCGACCGCCGGGAAGTCACCTTCGACTACGGCAACACCTTCCCGAGCACGCCGGATCTCGCCTACCGCTTCACCGGCAAGGTGAAGCAGGGCGGCCTCGATTACGCCACCTCCAAGGATGACGAGACCTTCCTGATGGCGGGCCTGCGCTGGGATCCGACGGAGAACACCTCGCTGAGCCTGGTGCTGGACTATCTGGAGCGCAGTGGCACGCCGAACAGCGGCGGCTATCCGATGGACCGCGAATACGACCGCGGCGAATTCTTCGGCGAGCCGGATTTCAACAGCCACGACGTCGAGCGCAAGAGCGTGACGGCGATGCTCGCCCATGATTTCGGCAACGGGCTGACCTTCCAGGGCAACCTGCGCTACAGCGACCTGACCGACGATTTCGGCTATATCTATCTTTACGATTTCGCCGGCCGCACCGGCACCACGCTGTCGCGCTATTACTTCGGCACGGACAGTTCCGCCGACGAGGTGATCGGCAATGCGATCCTGAAATACGACACGACGCTCGGGACGGTTGCCAGCAGCAGCCTCTTCGGCCTCGAATTCCGCGATGCCACCACGCTCAGCGAAAGCATCTACGGCCCGGCGGGTTCGATCGACATCGCCAATCCGGTCTATTCCGGGGCGCCGGGGGCGACCACCCCCTATGCCCGGACGCAGACCGACTACACCGCGAAGTCGCTGTTCGCGACGCAGAACTTCTCGTTCGACGACAAGTTGATCCTCACCCTGGGCCTGCGCCGCGACTTTCTGGACCTGACCAGCACCGACCTGCTGCCGGCGGTCCCGGTCACCTCGAACGGAACCTTCGCGGAAACCTCGGGGCGCGCGGCGGTGACCTACAAGGCCACCGACGAGATCTCGGTCTATGCGAGCTATGTGGAATCGGTCGCGCCGCCCGCCATCGGCATCGACCCCGAGCGCGGCGAGCAATACGAGATCGGCGCGAAATACGCCCCGATGGGGATGAACGCGCTGTTCTCTGCCGCGCTTTACGATCTGACGAAGAAGGATGTCACCATCGCCGTGGTGCAGCCCGACGGCACCATCGAACGCGAGAAGATCGGGCAGTCGCGGGTCCGGGGCCTCGATCTGGAGGCCAAGGTCGAGGTGAACGACCGGCTGAGCCTGATCGGCGCCTATTCCTATATGGACACCGAGGTGGTGAAGGGCACGTTGCGCAGCGGCGCCTCGCTGGAAGGCAAGGAATTCGCCACCGCGCCGAACCATGTCGCCTCGCTCTGGGCGAATTATACGCTGCCCGCCGCGGTGGCGCAGCAGGATGTGACGCTCGGGCTGGGGCTGCGCTATGTCGGGGCGTATTATTTCGACGCGGCGAACACCAAGAAAAGCGAGGATGCCCTGCTGGTCGACGCCTCGGTCGACATCGGGCTCGGCGACAGCGCCGCGTTGCAGCTGAGCGTCAGCAACCTGCTCGACGAGCAGCATGTGGTCGGCTCCGGCACCGCCGATTACTACAATCCGGGCCGCGAGATCGGCCTGACGCTGCGCAAGACCTGGTGAGGGTAACGGCCCCATCCGCCCGGCCGGGCGGGTGGGGCTATCGCGCGCGGGTCTCGCGCAGCCAGGCGGCGGGGGTGGTGCCGGTGATCTGGCGGAACACCCGCGTCAGATGCGCCTGATCGGCGAAGCCGAACTGCGTCGCCACATCGGCGATCATCACATGATCGGCCTGAAGCGCGCGCTTGACCTGCTCGATCCGGTGTTCGTGCTGCCAGTGCAGCGGGGTCTTTCCCGTGGTCTTCTTGAAGGCCCGCGCGAACCAGCCGGGCGAGAGGCCCACCGCATCGGCCAGATCCGCATTGGTCAGCCTTCGGCTCGCGTCGGTTTCGAGCAGCCGGGTCAGCCGGCGCATCTGCGCCGGGGTGAGCCCGCCCGAGGCCGGGCCCTGGCCCTCCTCCGGGCGCGGCAGGTCCAGCAGCCCGGCCAGCAGCGAGACCGCGAGGCTTTCGGCGAAAAGCGGATGCCGGGCCAGCGTGCAGAGCTCATGCTTCAGCGCCTCGCCGATGGCCGCGATCCCCTCGACCTCCTGCGCCTCGACCGGCCGTTGCAACACGCTCGCCGCCTCCGAGGCGCCGAGCGCGGGGGTCAGCCGGTCCAGCGCCCAGGAGCCTTTCAGATGCAGGTCGAGATGCGAGAACCTGTGATCGGCGTGGAACCTCGTCCACATCGGCATTCCGGCGGGCACATAGACCGCGCGCAGCAATGGCCGCTGGCCCCGGCCATCCACCGCGCCCCGCTCCGACATGCCGATATGCCCGGAGACATCGTTGAAGAACAGCATCACGCGCGGATCGGGCGATCTGTAATAGCCGGTCGCGCCGGCCTTGCCCTCGGCCTCCCAGAATACACCACACATGGCGTCATAGGATCGCCACCGGACCGGCGCCGTCCGTTGGATGCCCGCCGTATGGCAGGCCATCGCGTGCAGGAAGCCCATCGAGCACTCTCCATGGCGTGGCGAATACTGAACTGGTGCTTGCCTGAATCCGGCACTCAGGTCGCAAGACCGCGCGAACCCGGTGAAATGGGTAGACCAAGGCCCGTTTCTAGCGCAGATGGCGGCGATCCACAAGAGAGCCGGGCCGCACCCGCCCCCCGCGGATCGGCAGCCTGGCCCGGAGGTTGCCGGCCGGGCAGGCGGCGGAGGACAGGCGAGCGGCAGCCCGAGAGGCGCCGGAACGACGGGATCGCGGGCCCACGACGACAGCAGGCTCCGGCAGCGGGGCCGGCCCGCCATGCGGAATGGCGACATCCATCATCGGCTTCCCTCTACCCCGCCCGTTGGAGGGAAAGCGCCCGACGGCATCGGGTGTCACGGCCGCGGGCTCCGGGCATCCGTCCCGGCCTGTCCGGGCCTCCTGCGGAAGGGAGCCGGACAGGCGCCATCGGCCGGGCCGATGGCGGCGCGGGCGTCACGGGAAATCCCGCCGGATCGGCTCGGGGAACCGGCCGCTCAGGCCACCCGCCGGCCCCATCGCGGGAAGGGATCGGGCAGCCCCGTCCAGGCGTCCGGGGTGAAATCCCGGGCATCGACCAGCGCGGCCTCCAGCCGGGCGGTCAGCGCGGCCTTGTCCATCCCCGCCCCGATGAAGACCAGCTCCTGCCGCCGGTCGCCCCACGGCTCCTCCCAGACCGCGCCGACCTCGTTCAGCGCGTCGGGATGGGACGGCCAGCGCTCGCGCGGCACCGAGGCCCACCAGCCGCCGAGCGGCGTGACGCTGGACATGGCGCCCGCCAGCGAGAATTCCACGGCCCAGTCCGGGCGGCTCGCGATCCAGAAATGCCCCTTGGCGCGGATCACGCCGGGCAGATCGCCATTCAGCAGATCGTGGATCTTCCCCGGATGGAAGGGACGCCGCGCGCGATAGACGAAGGAGGAGACGCCGTATTCCTCGGTCTCCGGCACATGGTCGGCAAAGCCGTAAAGCTCCTTCGCCCACATCGGGTGCAGATGCGCCCTGTCGAAGTCGAACAGGCCGGTGTCGAAGATCGCCCCGGGTTCCACCCGGCTGAAATCGGTCTCGATCAGGCGGGCATCCGGGTTCAGCGCCCGCACGATCCTGCGCGCCTGGTCCAGCCGCACCGGCCCGGCCTCGGTCACCTTGTTCAGCACGATCACATCGGCGAATTCCATCTGGTCGGTCAGCAGGTTCACCAGCGTGCGCCCGTCCTGCTCGCCCAGGCTTTCGCCCCGGTCGGCGATGAAATCGTGGCTGGAGAAATCGCGGGTCAGGTTCACCGCGTCGACCACGGTGACCATGGTGTCGAGCCGCGCCACATCCGACAGGCTCTCGCCATCGGCGTCGCGGAAGTCGAAGGTGGCGGCCACCGGCAGCGGCTCGGCGATGCCGGTCGATTCGATCAGCAGATAGTCGAAACGCCCCTCTTCGGCGAGGCGCCGCACCTCGGCCAGCAGGTCGTCGCGGAGCGTGCAGCAGATGCAGCCATTGGTCATCTCGACCAGCTTCTCCTCGGAGCGCGACAGTTCGGCCCCGCCGCGCACCAGATCCGCGTCGATGTTCACCTCCGACATGTCGTTGACGATGACCGCGACGCGGCGCCCGTCGCGGTTGTTCAGGACATGGTTCAGAAGCGTCGTCTTGCCCGCCCCGAGGAACCCGGACAGGACGGTGACGGGCAGGCGCTTGTCGCGCCCTTGCTGGCTGGTCGGCATGGCATCCCCATATAGTAATGTTATTACATAACTAACTTAGCGGGAGCCGTCGCGGACCGCAATGTCTTCCTGCCCGGCCCTTCCGGCCGACCCGGCTTCAGACCGCCGGGACATATGCGCCCGCATGTCCCGCGCGGGGGCACGAAATATAAGAGGCGCAAACCTGCGGTGCCGGGAGATATGCGCCCGCGTATCCCGCGCAGGGCCGCCGCGCTCATCGCCGGTGTTCCGGCGGCGCCTGGGCCATCGCCGCAGCGGGCGGGGCGCCGCCACGGGTGCATGGCGCCTCGGCGGGGGATCGCCCGCGTTCAGCGCGCCTTTCTTTCCGGTGCGATTGCGGCGCGGATCGCCCTCCATGGCCGCCCGTCGATGGCCGCCAGCCCGGCGCCGATCAGGGCCATGCCGGCGAAATGGCGGGGCAACAGGGTTTCCCCGAGGAACACCGTGCCCAGAAGGATCGCGCTGACCGGAATCAGGAAGGTCACCAGCACGAGGTTCGTGGCCCCCGCCGTGGCAAGGATGCGGAAATAAAGCACATAGGCCAGCGCGGTGGAGATCGCGGCCACGCCGATCAGCGCGGCGATGGCGGCAAGGCTGGGCGGCTCCAGCGTCCAGGGCCGGTCGAGCAGCAGGACGGGCGGCCCCATGATCAGGCTCGACGCGACGACCTGCCCGGTCGCCGTGCCCATCGGGCTGATCCCCATGGCCCGGAACCTGCGCCCGTAAATCCCCGCGAAGGCATAGGAAACCGCCGCGACGAGGCACAGCGCCTGCGCCGCGACATGGAGGCCGAGGTCGCGCAGCGCATCCGTGCCGATCATCGCCGCGACACCGGCGAAACCGATCAGGACGCCGGCGAACTTGCCCCCGGTCATGCGCTCGTCGCTGGTCAGGACATGCGCGAGAACGACGGTGAAGAGCGGCGTGGCGGCGTTCAGGATCGACGCCAGCCCCGAGGCGATGTGCTGTTGCCCCCAGACGATCAGCGAGAACGGGATGGCGTTGTTCAGAAGCCCCATTCCGAAGAACGCCGCCCACACCCCCGGCCCGCGCGGCAGCCGCTCGCCGCGCAGCCGCATGAGGAACAGCAGGATGGCGGCGGCCAGCGCCACGCGCGACACGACCACGGTGAACACCGGCAATTCCCGCACGGCGATCCCGTTGAAGAAGAACGACCCGCCCCAGACCGCCGAAAGCGCGAGCAGGAGGCCCCATTCCAACGGGGTCATCGGGCGGCTGGTCGCTGGCGATCGCGGCATGATACCTCCTGTCGGCGGGAACGTCGCGCGAACCGGGCACCGGTCGCGCCTGTCTCCCGTGCTTCAGGACTCTGCCGCCGGAGCGATACCGCAGGCGATCCGTTTCCTGCTCTTAAATCGGCGAGAGCGCGCTTCGTCGCATCGGGGCCGGTTCAGGTCATCCGACCCTTGGCGGGGGGAGACGCGCGCGATCCGGCCCGACAGCACCCGAAGCCGGAGCGGTTTCACCGGCCCGGCCCCGGTTCGCGGTCGTATCCGATCCCGCGCGCCAGCCAGCATCCGAGGGTCAGGCCCTCCACCGCCCCGGCGGCGTCGCGGCGGATATGCAGGGTCCATTCGCCCGGCGGGGCGGCATCCATCGCCCGGCGGCTGGTCACCGTCCAGAGATCGCGGGCCAGCGGATACATCCGCTCCATCGGGCCGCGGCCGAACATGCCGTCGAAGCCGATATGGGCCGCGCCGTCGCGCGCCTCGATCTCCAGCGCGGCGCCGAGCCCGGCGGAGCGGTAGCGCCCGGCGATGTCGGCGGCGTCGGCCCGCTCCAGCGGGGCCAGCCGCTCGGCGCGGAGGGTCAGGTTCTCGGCCCGGCGCTCCATCACCAGCCCCTCGCCGTCCCGCCGCAGCGCGAGACCGGGCGCCTCGGCGCGGCTGTCGTCGAGCGGTGTCAGCAGGGCGGGCGCGGTCGCGTAATGCAGCCGCACCCCGCCGGGATCGTCGCCGGTGCGCAGGAAGAGACCCCGCTCCCGGTCCAGCCACAGCCCGGCCCAGCCCCGCCCCGCAACCGGCGGCGCGGGCTCGGGCGCGCCGAGGGCCGCCGCCATCAGCCCCTCGGCCGCGCGCATGGCGCTGGCCTCGTGGTTGAAGATCACCACGACCGACAGCCGCTCCGCCGCGACATGCAGCCGATAGGAGCAGAAGCCCCGCACCCCGCCGCCATGCCCGGTCAGCGCATGGCCATGCGCCATGTAGCGCCGCAGGCCGTGGCCATAGGGGGCGGGCGTGCCGTCGGCGAAGGCGACCGGCGCGGAAATCCGGTTGTAAAGCCCCGCCGGATCGTCGCGCGTGGCGTCGATATGCCTCTCCCAGGCCAGCATGTCGTCGAGCGAGGCCGAGACGCCCGAATCCCCGAACCAGGTGATCGCGCTTTCGGCGGGCAGGAAGCCCACCTCGTCATTGCCCTCGTAGCCCACCACCCCGTCGACGCGCAGGCGCATGTCGGGGGCGAGGCGGGCGGTCGGCATCGCGGCGGGGCGGAAGATGCGCTCGGCCAGCAAGGCGCCGAAATCGCGGCCGGTGGCGCGGCGGATCAACTCGGCCAGCAGGCGGAAATTGCCGTTGGAATAGGCGTAATGCGCGCCGGGCGGGAAATGGCCGTCCTGCGCCTGCCCCAGCAGGGCCAGGCCATCGGCCTCGGTGAAGCGCCCCTCCGGGGCGGCGCCGTGCAGCACGGTCAGCGCCCAGTAGTCGCGCAGGCCGGACTGGTTGTGGCAAAGCTGCGCGATGGTCGGCAGCGGGCCGCGGAACCGGGGCAGCAGGCCGGGCAGCAGCGGCGCCAGCACCTCGGGGTCGGGGAACAGATCCAGCAGCAGCGCGCAGGTCATCTGTTTCGAGATCGAGCAGACCGGCATCCGCAGCGCGGGCGTCATCGGCAGGCGGGCCGCCACATCGGCATGGCCCCAGGCGCGGCGCGCGATCACGCGCCCCTCATGGACGACGCCCGCCACCCCGGCGGGGCCGCGCCAGCGGCCGGGCAGCAGATCCAGCGCGCGCTCCAGCGCCGGCATGTCGATCCGGGCCATCCGCCTCTATTCCGCGCGGAAGCACAGCCGCGTGCCGGGCCGCGCCATCGCCAGGAACTCCAGCAGGTCGGCCCGGGTCAGCGTCGCGCAGCCGGCGGTGGAGCCGTAGCCCGCGCTCGCCACATGCAGGAAGATCGCGCTGCCGGCGCCGGGAACGACCGGATCGTCGTTCTGCCCCAGCACGACCACGATGTCGTAGAGATCGTCCTTGCGCCACATCTCCTCGTGGCTGGCCGCGAAAGGCAGCTTCACCGGGCGGTTGTAGTCCGGGTGGTCGGGCGCGTCGCACCAGCCGTCGTCCGGCGCGATGGCGGCGGTCGGAAAGACCGAGACCGGCGCCGCCTCCAGCTTGTCGGCGCGGTAGAGCACGCGGCGGATCGGCCAGCAGCCGATGGGGCTGACCCCGTCGCCCTCGGCGCGCTTCCCGGCGATGCCGCTGCGGCCGACGGCCGCGCGCCAGACGCGATCGCCATGGCGCGCCTGCCAGATGTCGCCCTGCCGGGTCACGATCAGATCCATCTCGCCCTCCTCAACCGTCCAGCGGGAAATGGCAGGCCACGGCGCGGCCGCCCCGGTCCTGCAAGGCCGGATCCTCGGCCCGGCAGATGTCGCGCGCGAAGGGGCAGCGGGTGTGGAACCGGCACCCCGTGGGCAGGTTCATCGGGCTGGGGATCTCGCCCTGCATCATCGGCCGCTCGCGCCCGCGCTGGCGCGGGTCGGGGCGCGGCACCGCCGACATCAGCAGCATCGTATAGGGATGCAGCGGCTGGGCGAACAGCTCTTCGGTGGTGCCCACCTCGACCAGCCGGCCGAGGAACATCACCCCCACCCGGTCGGCGAACTGCCGCACCACGGCGAGGTCGTGGGTGATGAAGAAATAGGTCAGCTTCAACTGGTCCTGCAGATCGGCCAGCAGGTTCAGCACCTGCGCCTGGATCGACACGTCGAGCGCCGAGACGCTTTCGTCGCAGACCACGAAATCGGGCCGGTTCGCCAGGGCCCGCGCGATGCCGATCCGCTGGCGCTGGCCGCCGGAGAACTGGTGGGGATAGTTGCGCAGATATTGCCGGCGCAGGCCCACCATCTCCAGCAGTTCGGCGCAGCGTTCCCGGATCTCCGCCGGCGCGCCATAGCCATGGCTGCGCAGCGGCTCGGCCAGGATCTGCTCGACCCGCATCCGGGGATTCAGCGAGGCATAGGGGTCCTGGAACACGATCTGCAACTTCTTGCGCAACCCGCGCATGGCGGCCTCGTCGAGGTCGGTCAGATCGGTGTCGCGATAGCGGATCTCGCCCGAGGTCGGTTCCTGAAGGCGCAGCATCACCCGGCCGAGCGTGGTCTTGCCGCAGCCGGATTCGCCCACCAGCGCGAAGGTCTCGCGCGCCCGGATGTCCAGCGTGACGCCATCGACCGCGCGCACCACGCGGGGCGGGCCGCCGCCGAAGCCCCCGCCGACATGGTAATGCTTGGTCAGATCCCGCGTCGCGAGCACGATGTCGGCGGCGGGGCTTTCTGCGGGCATGGTCATGACATCTCCCCCTGCGGCAGGACATCCGGCGCGGTGTGCAGCCAGCAACGCGCGACATGGCCCGCGCCGAGCGTCGTCAGCCCCGGCCCGCGCCGGCAGACCGGCATCGCCTCGGCGCAGCGCGGGCTGAAGCGGCAGCCGGGCGGCAGCTTCGCCAGATTGGGCACCATGCCGGGGATCGAGGGCATCCGCCGCGCCGCCCGCGGCTCCGTCGCGCGCGGGATCGAGGCGAGAAGGCCGCGCGTATAGGGATGCGAGGGGCGCTCGAACAGGTCGAACACATCGGCCTGTTCGACGATCTGGCCGGCATACATCACGTTCACCTCGTCGCACATCTCGGCGATGATGCCGAGGTCATGGGTGATCATGATGATCGAGGTTCCCACCCGGTCGCGCAACTCGCGCATCAGCCGCAGGATCTGCGCCTGGGTCGTCACGTCCAGCGCGGTGGTGGGTTCGTCGGCGATCAGGAGCTTCGGCTCGCAGATCAGGCCCATGGCGATCATGGCGCGCTGGCGCAGCCCGCCCGACAACTGGTGCGGATAGGCGTCGAGCCGCGTCTTCGGCTCGGGGATGCCGACCAGCTCGAACATCTCCAGCACGCGGTCGCGGATCGCCTTGCGGCCGAGGCCGCGATGGATGGCCAGCGGCTCGCCCACCTGTTCCCAGACCTTGCGGACCGGGTTCAGCGAGGTCATCGGCTCCTGGAACACCATGGCGATGTCGCGGCCCCGGATGCCGCGCATCCCGGCGGCGCCCAGTTTCGAGATGTCGGCGCCGTCGAGCAGGATCGAGCGCGCGCTGACCCGGCCCTGCGGCTGCGGCACCAGCCCCATCAGCGAAAGCGCCGTCATGCTCTTGCCCGAGCCGCTTTCGCCGACCAGCCCGACGATGCGCCCGCGCCCCACGTCGAAGGACACCTCGTCCAGCACCCGGACATTGCCGCGGTCGCCGCTGAAATCGGTGCAGAGGCCGCGCACGGAAAGGATGGCTTCACCCTGGCTCATGGCTCAATCCTTCATCGAGGGGTCGAGGGCGTCGCGCAGCCCGTCGCCGATGAAGTTGAAGGCGAGCACCGTCAACAGGATCGCGACACCGGGGGCGATGGCCACGGCCGGGGCCTGGAACATGTATTCCTTGCCCTTGGCGACCAGCAGGCCCCAGCTCGCCTCCGGCGGCTGCACGCCCACGCCGAGGAAGCTGAGGCTCGATTCCCACATGATCGCCTCGGGGATCGACAGCGAGAACAGCACGATCAGCGTCGGCACCACATTGGGAAAGATATGGCCGAACATGATCGTCGTCCGCGCGGTGCCGTTGGCGCGCGCCGCCTCGATGAACTCCTTCTCGCGCAGCGCCAGCGTCTGCGAGCGCACCACCCGCGCGACCGAGGCCCAGCCGACCAGCGCCAGCGCGAGGAAGATGTTCAGCAGGTTCGCCCCCAGCGTATACATCACCACCATGGCCAGCAGCAGCGAGGGGAAGGCGATCATCATGTCGGCCAGCCGCATGACGATGAAATCGGTGCGCCCGCCCAGATAGCCGCTCAGGATGCCCATCACCGTGCCGATGGCCAGCGAGATCAGGCTCGGCACGATCCCCACCACCAGCGAGGTCCGCGCGCCGTAGAGGATGCGGGTCAGCACGTCGCGGCCGAAATTGTCGGTGCCGAGCCAGTAGGTCGTCGAGGCCGGCAGAAGCTGTTCGTCCAGCGCGACGCGATAGGGGTCGTGCGGGCTGATCCAGGGCGCGAAGACCGCGCAGAACACCAGCACCATGACGAAGGCCAGCCCCACCATCGCCATGCGGTTGCGGCGGAAGGCGCGGACGGTATCGCGCAGGAAGCTGGCTTCCTCCATGGTCTCGGGGGCGGCGGCGAGATCGGGGGGCAGATCGGGGGCCAGATCGGGGGAATGGGTCATCACTCTTTCCTCATCTGCGCGCGGATGCGGGGGTCAAGGACCGAATAGAGGATGTCGGCCACCAGATTGCCGAGGATCACCAGCACCGTGGCGAACAGCACCGCGCCCTGGAGCAGCGGCATGTCGCGCGACGAGATGGCGTTGACCGTGATCCGCCCCACGCCCGGGATCGAGAAGATCGCCTCGGTGATGACCGCGCCGGACAGCAGGCTCGCCACCTGGATCGCCATGATCGTCACCACCGGGATCAGCGCGTTCTTCAGGGCATGGCGGGTGATGACCCCGGTCTCGCGCAGCCCCTTGGCGCGGGCGGTGCGGATATAGTCGAGCCGCATCACCTCCAGCAGGCTGGAGCGGGTGAGCCGGGCGATGACCCCGGCCGAGGACCAGCCCAGCACGACGGCCGGCAGGATCATGTATTGCCAGCCGTAGAAACCCGAGACCGGCAGCAGCTTCAGCTTCATCGCGAAGACGTATTGCAGAAGCAGCGCCGACCAGAAGATCGGCATCGACACGCCGAGCAGCGAGAAGCCCATGAAGAAGCGGTCGAGCAGGCTGTCGCGGCGCACCGCCGAGAGGATCCCCGCCGGAATGCCGACGATCCAGGACACCAGCGCCGCGCAGACCGCCAGCATCAGCGTGTTGGGAAAGGCCTTCAGGATCAGATCCGTCACCGGGCGGTTCAGCTTGATCGAATTGCCCAGATCGCCCTGCACCGCGTTCCACAGGAAGCTGAGGTAGCGGACGGCCAGCGGATCGTCGAGATGCATCTGCGCCCGCACCCGCTCGATCACCTCGGCGCTGGCATGTTCCTTCATCATCAACGCGATGGGATCGCCCGGCACCACGTTCAGCATGATGAACAGGATCAGGGTGATTCCGATCAGGACGGGGATCGACACGAGAATGCGTCTGAGCGCGAACATCAACATCGGCGGAATGCTCTTTCTGCGGCGCCCGCGAAACGCGGGGGACGTGGCGGAAGGGCGGTGCCCGAGGCACCGGGGCGCGCGGATCCGCGCGCCCCGGCAGGGTACTCTTACTCGACTTCCACCTTGTAATAGCTCATGTCGCTCCAGCCGTTCCACGGCACCGTGAAGTTCTTCACCCGCGGCTGCACCACATAGCTGTGGTCGAGGCTGAACAGCGGCACCCAGGCGGCGTCCTTGTCGACGATCGTCGCCGTCAGATCCTGATACAGCTTGCAGCGCGCCTCCTGGTCGGTCATGCCGCGCGCCTTCTCGATGGCGGCGAAGACCTCGGGGTCGTTGTTGTTGTAGCCGCGCACCTTGGTGCCGGATTCCGAGAAGAAGGTGTAGAAGAAGTTGTCGGGATCGTTGAAGTCGGCCGACCAGACCTGCGTGTAGGCCTCGGCCTCGCCCACCTTGCGGGCGGCGAGGAAGGCCGCCTCGTCGGTGGTGACGATATTGGCCTTGAACCCGGCCTCGGCCACCTGCGCCTGGATGATCTGGTTCATGTCGGACCATTTGGTCGACCAGCTCGACACCTGTTGCAGGTTGATCTCCACGCCCTCGGGATAGCCCGCCTCGGCCAGCAGCTCCTTCGCCTTGGCCGGGTTGTATTCGATGGGCGCCGCCGGGGTGTAGCAGGTCAGCCCGCGCGGCATCACGCCGTCCTCCAGCTTGCCCTTGCCGTAGAAGTTCTTGTCGAGGATGGTCTGCCGGTCGATCGACATCTGGAACGCCTTGCGGACGCGCGCGTCGTCGAACGGCTTCTTCAGCTGGTTGATGTTGTAGTAGTAGATCCCCACCCGCGGGCCGGAGCGGACCTGATCCTTCCACTGGTCGCTGCCGTAGAAATAGGGCGTCTGGGTCGAGGCGTAATCCAGGTCGAACACGTCGAGCTCGTCGGATTCGAACAGCATCCTGAGCGTCTCGGAATCCGACACCACCCGCACCAGCAGCCGGTCCAGCTTGGGCCGGCCGCGCCAGTAATCGTCGTTCGCCTCGAGCATCTGGCTGTCGTTCAGCGTGTAGTCGCGCAGGATGAACGGGCCGGTGCCGTTGGTGGTTTCCGGCATCAGGCCGAACTGGTCGCCCGCGGCTTCGGTGAAGGCGCGGTTGTAGATCGAGGCGCCCGGCGAGGCGAGCAGCGCGAGGAAGGCCGCATAGGGCTGCGACAGGGTGATCTGCACGGTGCGCTCGTCCAGCGCCTTCAGGCCCGACACGCTGTCGGCCTTGCCGTCCAGCCGGTCCTGCGCGCCGGCGATGAAGGTCAGGATGTCGGTGTTCAGCGCCTTGGTCGCCGGGTTCAGCATCCGGTCGAAGGTATAGACCACATCGTCGGCGGTCAGCACCGCGCCGTCATGGAACTTCACGCCCTCGCGCAGATGGAAGGTATAGGTCAGCCCGTCCTCCGAAACCTCCCAGCTTTCGGCCAGCCCCGGCACCAGCGCCGATTGGCCGGGGGCGGTGGTTTCGGATTCCAGCAGCCGGTCGAAGATGTTCAGCGGCAGGGTATAGGCATCCGTCGTCATCTGCACATCGGCGGTCTTCGGATCCTCGGGGTAGGAGACCCGCAGCATGTTCTCGGCCAGGGCCGGAGACATCAGCATCAGGCTGGCCAGGCCCGAGGCCAGAAGCAGTTTCATTTTCGTGGTCATGTTGCACCTCGTTCCGTCGGTTTGGCCGCGCCGGCATCGGGGCGGCATCCTGCGACTGTGGTTGCGGGACGGGGCCTGTCGCAGGGCACCGTCCTTCCTCGCGCGTTCATCCGGCCCGCTGCCAGGGGCTCGCCTCTTCCAGTTGCAGCAGTTCCCGGGTGTCCTGCCGGCGGCGGATCACCCTGAATTGTTCCCCGTCCACCAGAACCTCCGGCACCAGATCCCGCGAATTGTAGGTGGAGGACATGGCGGCGCCGTAGGCCCCGGCATCGCGGAAGGCCAGCAGGTCGTCGGCGCGAAGCGGGCCGAGATCGCGATACGTCCCGAAATCGTCGGAGCTTTCGCAGATCGGCCCCACCAGCCGGACCGGCCGGGCCGCGCCCGCCGGGCGGGGCGGGTGGACCGTGGCGACCGCGTGGCGGGCATCGTAGAGCGCGGGCCGCATCAGGTCGTTCATCGCGGCGTCGAGAATGGCGAAATCCGCCTCCTCGCCGGGTTTCAGATAGAGCAGCCGCGTCACCAGCACCCCGGCCCGGCCGCAGAGCCAGCGCCCCGGCTCGACATTCAGCGCAAGCCCCATGCCGCCGACCGTCTGGCCGATGATCCGGGCATATTCGGCGATGTCGGGGCCGGGATGGCCCTCGCCGCCGATCCCGAGGCCGCCGCCCAGATCCAGCCGCTCCACCCGCTGCCCGGCGGCGCGCAGCTCGCGCACCAGCGCGGCCATGGTGGCCCAGGCCTGGCGGAACGGCGCCAGATCGAGGATCTGCGAGCCGATATGCACCGCCAGCCCCACGACCTCCAGCTCCGGCCGGGCCGCGGCGGCGGCGTAAAGCGCCGGCACCTCGCCGATGGCGATGCCGAACTTGCTGTCCTTGCGGGCGGTGGTGATCTTGGCATGGGTCAGCGCATCCACGTCGGGGTTGACCCGCAGCGCCACCGGCACCCGCGCCCCGAGTTCCCGCGCGATGGCGGCGACGGCTTCCAGCTCGGCCGGGCTTTCGACGTTGATCTGGTGCAGGCCCGCCCGCACCGCCGCGCGGATCTCGTCGCCGGTCTTGCCGACGCCGGAGAAGATGATCCGCCCCGGCGGGGTTCCGGCGGCCAGCGCCCGCGCCATCTCGCCGCCCGAAACGATGTCCATTCCCGCGCCGAGACGGGCGAATTCCGCCAGCACATGCGTATTGCTGTTGGCCTTGACGGCGAAGCACACATCCACGCCATGCGGCGCGACGGCGGCCGACAGCGCGGCATAGCCGGCCCGCAAAGCCGTCGCGGAATAGGCGTAGAAGGGCGTGCCCACCGCCGCCGCGATCCGGGCCAGCGGCACCCCCTCGGCGCAAAGCGCGCCGCTCCGGCGGTCCAGCCAGCTTTCGGCGGCATCGCCGGGACGGGTGGGGGCAAGGTCGATGGCTGCGGTCATGGGGACACTTCGGCTGATCCGGGTTTCCCGCAGCCTTCCAGAAGTTTCCATTCATACAAAATACTTCATTGGCATTTCTTATTCATTTTCGATATGGATCACCTTGGGGGAGCCGGGCATGAAGCTGAACCAGCGGCAGATCGACGTGTTCAACGCGGTGATGGTGAACCAGAGCATCACCGCCGCCGCCGCGAAGCTGGGCAGCTCGCAACCGACGCTCAGCCGCGAGATCCGCGAGATGGAAAGCCGCCTCGGCTTCGAGCTGTTCCTGCGCTTCGGCAAGCGGCTGACCCCCACCCGGCAGGCGGTGCTGCTGCACGAGGTGGTGCTGCGCTCCTTCGTCGGGCTGGACGAGATCAGCCGCGCCGCCTCGGCGATCCGCACCCACAACGCCGCGAACTTCCGCATCGCCAGCATCCCGGCCTATGCCGAATCCATCATCCCGCGGGTGATCCAGCGCTTCGTCGGGACGCGCCACGCCCTGCATTTCTCGATCCACTCGCATGAGGAACCCTCGCTGCGGCACGAGATGACGACGCAGGTCTTCGACCTCTGCCTCGCCGAGAACCTGTTCGAGCGCGAAAGCGCCACCGGCGAGACGGTCTTCGTGGGCGATATGGTCTGCGTGCTGCCGCAGGGGCATCCGCTGGCGGCGCGGGCGGTGCTGGCCCCCGCCGATTTCGCCGGGCAGCCCTTCATCTATTTCAGCGAGAACGACCCCTACC
Source organism: Gemmobacter sp. (assembly GCA_039808305.1). GTDB lineage: Bacteria > Pseudomonadota > Alphaproteobacteria > Rhodobacterales > Rhodobacteraceae > Gemmobacter. Next base: position 17,661 of record JBDHSR010000022.1, read on the forward strand.
GGCACAAGCTGGACAGCCTGTTCCACGAGGCCGACGTGACCCGCGACTACGCGGCCGAGACGACGACGGCGGCCAGCGTCTGCGCGATGGTGGCGGCGGGGGTCGGGGTCTCGGTGATCAATCCGCTGACGGCCACCAGCCACGCCTTCGGCCCGGTGATCTTCCGCCGGCTCTCGGTCGCCGTCCCCTACCGGCTGTCGCTGTGGTATCC
>JBDHSR010000023.1:0-17698 GCA_039808305.1 Gemmobacter sp.
TGCGGGCGCTGGCCTGCATCCGCAAGGCGGTGGAGGCGCCCTTCGCCGAGGCGCTGGCCTTCGAGCGGGAAACCTTCCTCGACCTGCGCGGCTCCGATCAGGCGGCGGCCTTGCGCGCGGTGTTCTTCGCCGAACGCGCCGCGCCACGCCCGGCGCATCTGGGCGAGGCGAAGCCCTTGCCCCTGCGCAAGGCGGGGGTGATCGGCGGCGGCACCATGGGCGCCGGCATCGCCGCCGCCCTGCGCGACGCCGGCCTGCCCGTGGTGCTGGTCGAGCGCGACGCGGAGGCGGTGGCGCGCGGCCTCGCCAATCTCAAGGCGATCTTCGACGGCGGCGTGAAGCGCGGCAAGCTGACCGAGGCGCAGGCGGCGGACCGCATGGCGGGCGTCACCGGCACCACCGATTACGCGGCGCTGGCCGAGGCCGATCTGGTGATCGAGGCGGTGTTCGAGGAGATCGGCGTGAAACGCGCGGTCTTCGCGCAGCTCGGCGCGGTGTGCCGGGCGGATGCGGTGCTGGCGACCAACACCTCCTATCTCGACCCGCGCCTGATCGCCGAGGGCCTGCCGAACCCGGCCCGCTTCATCGGCCTGCATTTCTTCAGCCCGGCCAATGTGATGAAACTGCTGGAGATCGTGCCGGTCCCCGAGACCGCGCCCGAGGTGCTGGCGACCGCCTTCGCGCTGGCCCGCAGCCTGAACAAGATCCCGGTCGAGGCCGGCATCTGCGAGGGCTTCATCGGCAACCGCATCCTGAAGCGCTATCGCGCCGCCGCCGAGGCGCTGGTGCGGCAAGGCGTCGCCATCGCCGAGATCGACGCGGCGATGCGCGGCTACGGCTTCGCCATGGGCCCGTTCGAGGCGCAGGATCTGGGCGGGCTCGACATCGCCTTCCTGCAACGCGAGGGCGCGCGGGCGGCGGGGCAGGCGGTGCCCGGGACGCTGGGCGACATCCTGGTGCGAGCGGGCCGCAAGGGGCAGAAGACCGGCGGCGGCTGGTACGACTACGCGCCGGGCGAGCGCAAGCCGCTGCCCTCGGCCGCCGTGGCGGAACTGCTGGCGGCCCATGTCGCGCCGGGCGCGGCGATGGACCGGGCGGCGATCGCCGATCATCTGGTGGCCGAGATGGCGGCGGAGGGGCAGGCGATCCTCGACGAAGGCATCGCCCGCCAGCCCTCCGACATCGATCTGGTGGAGATCCACGGCTACGGCTTCCCGCGCTGGCGCGGCGGGCCGATGCACGCGGCGGCGCGCAAGGGCTGAGGCGGGGCGCGGCTCAATCCGCCCCGTCCTCCAGCACCTCGCGCAGGCGGGCGGCGAGTTCGTCGCGGCGATAGGGCTTTGGGAGCATCGGGAAGCGTTCGGCCTGCGGCACCCGCGACCGGATCGCCTGCTCGGTATAGCCCGAGGTCAGCAGCACCTTCAGCCCCGGCCGCTCCGCCACCGCCCGCGTGGCGAGCGCGATGCCGTTGAGGTCGCCCGGCATCACCACGTCGCTGAACAGCAGCCGCGCGTCGGGCGCGGCGCGGATCGCCGCCAGCGCCGCCTCGCCATCCGCCGCCGCCGTCACCCGGTAGCCCAGGCTTTCCAGCAGCCGCGCCACATGCGGCCTGAGCGCCGGGTCGTCCTCGGCGACGATGACATGCTCGCCCGCCCCCATGCGGATCGAGGTGGCCCGGGCGCGCAGCAGCGCCGTCGTCGCGGCGTCCTGCCCGCTGCGCGGCAGGTAGAGCCGCACCGTGGTGCCGCGCCCCGGCTCGCTGTAGAGCGTGACATGGCCGCCGGACTGGCTGGCGAAGCCATGCACCATCGACAGGCCGAGACCGGAGCCGCGCCCGACCTCCTTGGTGGTGAAGAACGGATCGAAGGCGCGCGCCGCCACCTCGGGCGCCATGCCCCGGCCGGTATCCGAGATCGACAGCCGCAGGAAGGCGCCGGCGCGCGCGCCCGGATTGGCCGCGACATAATCGGGGTCGAGCCGCACATTCCCGGCCTCGATCAGCAACTCGCCGCCCTCGCGCATGGCGTCGGCGGCGTTGACGGCGAGGTTCAGCAGCGCGGTCTGGAGCTGCGCCGGATCGGCCTCCACCGCCCAGAGCCCGGCGCCGGGGGCGATGCGCAGCCGGATATGGGCCGGCAGCGTGCGTTCGAGCATGCCGCGCAACTCGTCCAGCAGGGTGCCGGTATCGAGCACCTGCGGCCGCAGCGGCTGGCGGCGGGCGAAGGCCAGCAGGCTGCGCACCAGATCGGCCCCGCGGGTCGCCGCCCGCACCACCGCCTCGGCCATGGCGCGCCGCTCGGGGGTGCTGTCGGCCTCGGCCAGCAGTTCGGCATTGCCGAGGATCACCGAGAGCAGGTTGTTGAAATCATGCGCCACCCCGCCGGTAAGCTTGCCCAATGCCTCCAGCCGCTGCGACTGGTTCAGCTTCAGCGCGGCCTCCGCCTCGGCGGTGACATCCTCCAGCGCGCCGATGACGCGGAAGGCGCGGCCCTCCTCGTCGCGCAGCGCCAGCGCCCGGTCGCGGATATGGAGGACGTGGCCGCCCTGCCGGAGCAGCCGGTATTCGGCGCGCCATTCGTCGCCGCGCCCGGCGATGAAGCTGCGGAAGCCCCGCATCGTGCGCTCGCGGTCGTCGGGATGCAGCCGTTCCTGCCAGATGCCGAAGACGACCTGCGGGCCGAGCCAGTCGGGGCCCAGCACCTCGGCCGCGCTGTCGGAGAAGGCCAGCGCGCCGCTGCGCAGGTCGATGTCATAGACCACATCCGAGGCGACGCGGATCAGCGCGCGCAGCCGGTCCTCCTCCTCGCGCAGGCGCGTCACGTCGACGACGGAGCCGATGATGCGGTGCAGCCGCCCGTCTGGCCGCCGCTGCGCCAGCGCCCGGTCGATGACATGGGCGATGCTGCCATCGCCCCGGATGACGCGATAGCCGCATTCCCAGCGGTCCTCCCGGCGGGCCAGCGCGGTGTCGCGCACCCGGTCGATGCGGGTGCGGTCCTCGGGGTGGATGGCGCTGTGCCAGCTGCCGGGGCCGCGCGCCGGGGCGGCGGGGTCTAGGCCGAAGGTCTGGGCGTAGCCGGCGCTGCGCCAGGTCTCGGCGGTTTCCGGCGACCAGGTGTAGATCACGTCCTTCGCCGCCTCGGCGGCGAGGCGGAACCGCTCCTCCCCCTCCAGCAGCACCGTCACGTCGACCATGGAACCCACGCTGCGGATCGCCCGGCCGGCGGCGTCGCGCACGAAGCGGGCGCGGTCGATGACGCGGGCATAGCTGCCATCGGCGCGGGCGAAGCGGTATTCGCCCGACCAGATCTCGTCGCGGCCCGCCCGCGCGACCTCGAGCTCGTCGGCGATCCGGGTGCGGTCGTCGGGATGGATATGCGCCAGCCACCAGCCCATGCAGCCCTGCGCCGGATCGGGAAGATGCCCGTATTGCTTGGACAGCGCGTCGCTCCACCAGCAGGTGTCGGTCTCCAGGTCGTGCAGGAACAGCACGTCGGAAGAGGCCGAGGTGGCGAGCTGGAACCGCGCCTCCGCCTCGTGGATCGCGCTCACGTCGATCATGGCGCCCACCATGCGCTCGGGGCGGCCCTGCGGGTCGCGCAGCAGATAGCCGCGGTCGATCACATGCGCGACGGTGCCGTCGGCGCGCAGGAAGCGGTAGGCCTCTTCCCAGATCTCGCGGTCGGGGGCGAGCGGGCCATGCGCGGTCAGGGCCATGCGCGGCCGGTCCTCGGGATGGATGCGGTCGAGCCAGGGGCCGAGGCCGCCGGGAAAGGTGGCGGTGTCGTAGCCGAAGGCGTTTTCCGGCGCGGCGAACCAGTCGAGCCGGCCGCTCGGCAGATGCCAGTCGAACATGACATGGCCCGAGGCGCGCAGCGCGAGGCGGGTGCGGCTTTCGCGGTCGGGCAGCGCGATCAGGATCTGCCGGGGCCGGCCCGCCAGGACGACCGACAGCCGCTGCCCGGCCCGGGGCGCCAGCCGCGCCTCGATCTCGGCCGCCGGACAACCGGCGAGGCCGGGAAAGGCGGCCCTGGCCGCCGCGTTGGCGATGACCGGATCGCCCGGCCGCTCCGGCAGGAGCCAGGCCGGATCGGCCAGCGCATCGGCGAAATCTGTCTCGGTCATCGGCCCGCTTCCCGCCCCTCCGCGCGACTATCCCGTATCGGGGCCGCGAAGGGAATCGGGATTGCGCACGTTCCGGTTGAGCGTGGTGCCGATGCCACGCCTCACCAGGCCAGCAGATCCTCGGCCGAGCGTCCGGCGATCTCTTGCAACAGCCAGTCGCGGAAGGCGGTGAGCGGCGGGTAATGCTCGCCGATGCCGGGCCAGACCAGGTAATAGCTGCCGACGCTGGGCACCGGCCCGCCCCAGGCTTCGACCAGCCGTCCGTCGGCCAGCTCGGCCTTGGCGAGGAACTCGGGCAGCAGCGCCACGCCCATGCCGTAGATGGCGGACTGGATCATCGGCGCGAACTGGTCGAACAGCATCCCCAGCGGTACGGGATCGGTCACGCCATGCTGGGCGAACCAGGCGGCCCAGGCATTGGGCCGGGTTTCCAGTTGCAGCAGCGGCAGCCCGATCAGGTCCGAGGCCGCGCCGATCGGATGGCTGGCGAGGAAACCGGGTGCGGCGCAGGCCACCATGCGCTCGTCGAACAGCTTGGCGAAACCGGCGCCGGGCCAGGTGCGTTCGCCGAAATGGATGGCGGCGTCGAAGCCTTCTTCGGCGAAATCGAACGGGCGCAGCCTTGTGCCGAGGTTGATCGTCACCCCCGGATGCGCGGCGAGGAAGCGCGGCAGGCGCGGCGCCAGCCAGCGGGTGCCGAAGGTCGGCAGGATCGACAGCGCCAGCGTGCCGCCGCCGGTGGAGGAGCGCACCCGCATCGAGGCGCGGCTGATGAGGTCCATCGCCTTCGCCACGTCGCGGGCATAGGCCAGCGCGTTCTCGGTCGGCACCAGCCGCCGCCCCTCGCGCCGGAAAAGCTGCACGCCCAACTGCGCCTCGAGGTTCTGGATCAGGCGCGAGACCGCGCCCTGCGTCAGGCTCAGGTCGTTGGCGGCGGCGAGGGTCGATCCGGTGCGGATCACCGATTCGAAGGCCATCAGCAGCGAGACCGAGGGCAGCAGGCGGCGGGGCGTGGCCATTCATATGCCTTTTCAGAATAGGTAAACGTCAATCTAGCGTTATTCATCCGGTGAACAATCCCTTATACGCATATCAATGACGCTCCACCCGAAAGGCATGGCAATGGCACTGAAACCGAAAGACGCCCCCGACCTCGGCCGCTTCGACTGGGAAGACGCCTTCCGTCTGGACGAACAGCTCACCGAGGACGAGCGGATGCTGCGCGACGCGGCCCGCGCCTTCGCGCAGGAAAAGCTGCAACCGCGTGTTATCAAGGCCTTCGCCGATGAGGAAACCGATCCGGCGATCTTCCGCGAGATGGGCGAGATGGGCCTGCTCGGCGTGACCGTGCCCGAGGAATATGGCGGCATCGGCGCCTCCTACGTGGCTTACGGGCTGGTCGCCCGCGAGGTGGAGCGGGTCGATTCGGGCTACCGCTCGATGATGTCGGTGCAGTCCAGCCTCGTGATGTATCCGATCTACGCCTATGGCTCGGAAGAGCAGCGCAAGAAATACCTGCCGAAACTGGCGAGCGGCGAATATATCGGCTGCTTCGGCCTGACCGAGCCCGATGCCGGCTCCGACCCGGCCGGGATGAAGACGGTCGCCCGCAAGACGGCGAACGGCTATGTGCTGAACGGCGCGAAGATGTGGATCTCTAACTCGCCGATCGCGGATGTGTTCGTGGTCTGGGCCAAGTCCGAGGCGCATGGCGGCAAGATCCGTGGTTTCGTGCTGGAAAAGGGCATGAAAGGTCTCTCGGCGCCGAAGATCGGTGGCAAGCTCTCCCTCCGCGCTTCGGTGACCGGCGAGATCGTGATGAAGGATGTCGAGGTCGGCGAGGATGCGCTGCTGCCGGGCGTCGAGGGGCTGAAGGGCCCGTTCGGCTGCCTCAACCGCGCCCGCTACGGCATCTCCTGGGGTGTGCTGGGGGCGGCGGAGTTCTGCCTTTCGGCGGCGCGCCAATACGGCCTCGACCGCAAGCAGTTCAACAAGCCCATCGCCGGAACGCAGATCTACCAGCTCAAACTGGCGAACATGCTGACCGAGATCAGCCTCGGCCTGCAAGCCTCGCTGCGCGTCGGCCGCCTGCTGGACGAGGCCAATGCCGCGCCCGAGATGATCTCGATCATCAAGCGCAACAATTGCGGCAAGGCGCTCGACATCGCCCGCTGGGCCCGCGACATGCACGGCGGCAACGGGATTTCCGAGGAGTTCCAGGTGATCCGCCACATGGTGAACCTGGAGACGGTGAACACCTACGAGGGCACGCATGACGTTCACGCGCTGATCCTCGGCCGTGCCATCACCGGCCTGCAAGCCTTCTTCTGATCTTCAACCTGACGGAAAATACCCCCGCCGGAGGCTTCCGGCATCGGCCAAGGGGCGCCTCCGGCGGGGGTATTTGGATCAGGTTGAAACATGCAAGGGACAAGACCAGCGCCATGGATCGCGCCGACATCGTTCACGACAATTTCCTGCGCCGCATCGCGTCGCGGGACTTTCCGCATGGCCGCGCCCCTTCGGGGGCGCTTTCGGCGTTTCAGGCGGTGGAGATCTATCGCGCCGCCTGTCTCAGCCGGGCGCTCGACCGGCAGAGCCGGGTGATGCAGCGGGCGGGGCAGGGGTTCTATACCATCGGCTCCTCGGGGCATGAGGGGCTGGCGGCGGTGGCCGCCGCCCTGCGGCCGACCGACATGGCCTTCCTGCATTACCGCGACGCGGCCTTCCAGATCGGCCGGGCGGCGCAGGTGCCGGGGCAGAGCATCGCCTGGGACATGTTGCTCAGCTTCGCGGCCTCGTCGGAGGACCCGATCTCCGGCGGGCGGCACAAGGTGCTGGGCTCGAAGGCGCTGAGCATCCCGCCGCAGACCTCGACCATCGCCTCGCATCTGCCGAAGGCGGTGGGGGCGGCCTATGCGGTGGGCGCGGCGCGGCGCCACCGGCCGGAACATGCCGAACTGCCCGACGACGCCATCGTCTATTGCAGCTTCGGCGATGCCTCGGCCAACCATTCCACCGCGCAGGGCGCCTTCAACGCCGCGCAATGGACCGCCTATCAGTCGATCCCGCTGCCCCTGCTTTTCGCCTGCGAGGATAACGGCATCGGCATCTCGACCAAGACGCCGAAGGGCTGGATCGCGGCGAATTTCGCCAACCGGCCGGGGCTGAAATATTTCGCCTGTGACGGGCTCGACATCTTCGACACCCATGCCACGGCGCAGGAGGCCGCCGCCTGGGTGCGCAGCCGCCGCAAGCCCGCTTTCCTGCATATCCGCACCATCCGGCTTTACGGCCATGCCGGCGCCGACATGCCCACCACCTATATGCCGCGCGAGGAGGTGGAGGCCGAGGAGGCGCAGGATCCGCTGCTGCATATGGTGCGCGGGCTCGACCAGATCGGCGCGATGGGGGCGGCGGAGGCGCTGAAGGTCTATGAAGAGACCAATGCCCGCGTCGCCCGGATCGCCGCCGAGGCCGTCACCCGGCCCCGGCTGAGGACGGCGCCCGAGGTCATGGCCTCGCTGATCCCGCCGAAGCGCGACTGCAAGCCGACCAACGGCCCCTCGGCCGAGGCCCGCGCCACCGCCTTCGGCAGCGACATGAAGCAGATGGCCGAGCCGCAGATCATGTCGCGCCTCATCAACTGGGCGCTGACCGACCTGATGCTGGCGCATCGGGAAATCGTGATGATGGGCGAGGATGTCGGCCGCAAGGGCGGCGTCTATGGCGTGACGCAGAAGTTGCAGGCCCGTTTCGGGCCGGACCGGATGATCGACACGCTGCTGGACGAGCAGAGCATTCTCGGCCTCGCCATCGGCATGGCGCAGAACGGCTTCGTCCCGATGCCGGAGATCCAGTTCCTCGCCTATCTGCACAATGCCGAGGACCAGCTTCGCGGCGAGGCGGCGACGCTGCCCTTCTTCTCGAACGGCCAATACACCAACCCGATGGTGCTGCGCATCGCGGGGCTGGGTTATCAGAAGGGTTTCGGCGGGCATTTCCACAACGACAATTCGGTGGCGGTGCTGCGCGACATTCCCGGCCTGATCCTCGCCTGCCCGTCGAACGGGGCGGATGCGGCGCGGATGATCCGCGAATGCGTGCGGCTGGCGCGGGAGGAACAGCGGCTGGTGGTGTTCCTGGAACCCATCGCGCTTTACCCGATGCGAGACCTCCATGCCGACAAGGACGCGGGCTGGATGTTCACCTATCCCGACCCGTCGGAGGTGATCCCCTTCGGGCAGGTCGGTCGCCATGGCGCGGGCGAGGATCTGGCCATCGTCACCTTCGGCAACGGGGTTTACCTCAGCCGCCAGGCCGAACCCGCGCTGGCCGAGGCCGGGATCAAGACCCGGATCATTGACACCCGCTGGCTGTCGCCGCTGCCGAAAGAGGCGCTGACCGAGGCCGTTCAAGGTGCCAAGCGCATCCTGATCGTCGACGAGACCCGCCATACCGGCGGCATGGCCGAGGCGCTGATGGCGCATTTCCACGAGGCGGCGCCCGGCGTGCCGCTGGCGCGCCTGACGGCCGAGGACAGCTTCATCGCCACCGGCCCGGCCTATGCCGCCACCATGCCGTCGAAGGACAGCATCATCGCCGCCGCGAAGGCGCTCGTGGAGGGCACGAAATGAAGACCGCCGTCGTGATCTGCCCCGGACGGGGCACCTATACCAAGACCGAGCTCGGCGTGCTGGGCCGGCATTTCCACGACAAGGGCCTGCTCGGCAGTTTCGACGCCCGCCGGCAGGCGGCGGGGCAGGAGACGCTCTCGGCGCTCGACGGCGCCGCGGCCTATTCGGTGGCGAAGCACACGCGCGGCGACAATGCCTCGGCGCTGATCTACGCGGCGACGCTGGCCGATTTCCGCGCCATCGAAGGGGTGGAGGTCGTCGCGGTCACCGGCAATTCGATGGGCTGGTATTCGGCGCTCGCCTGCGGCGGCGCGCTGACCCCGGAGGGCGGGTTCGAGGTGGTCAACACCATGGGCACGCTGATGCAGGAGCGGCTGATCGGCGGGCAGTTGATCTATCCCTTCGTGGACGAGGACTGGCGGCCCGATCCGGCGAAGAAGGCGGAACTCATGGCGCTGGTCGCCCGGATCGACGGGCCGGGCCAGCGGCTCGCGCTGTCGATCGACCTCGGCGGGATGCTGGTTCTGGCGGGCGACGAGGCCGGGCTGAAGGCGTTCGAGGCCGCCGTGCCGCCGGCGCAGGGCCGCTTCCCGATGCGGCTGGCCAATCACGCGGCCTTCCACACCGCCTTGCAGGCCCCGGTGGCCGAGGCGGGGCGGGCGCGCCTGTCGCCCGATCTTTTCGGCCAGCCGCGCCTGCCGATGATCGACGGGCGCGGCCATGTCTGGTGGCCCGGCGCCTGCGACCTCCATGCGCTTTGGGACTATACGCTCGGCCATCAGGTGACCGAGAGCTACGACTTCTCGAAGGCCATCGCCCATGCCGCGCGCGAATTCGCGCCGGATCTGTTCATCGTCACCGGCCCCGGCACCACTCTGGGCGGGGCCGTGGCGCAATCGCTGATCCTTGCCGACTGGCGGGGGATGCGCTCCAAGTCCGAGTTCCAGCATATTCAGGAAACCGCGCCGATTCTGATCTCGATGGGGATGGAATCGCAGCGCCATCTGGTCACCAAGGGAGACTGACATGACCCATTCCGAGACGCTCAAGGCCGCCGGCCTGACCGAGGCCGACCTCACGGGCGGCACGCTCGCGGTGCGCTCGCCCATCGACGGCGCCACGGTCGCCCATGTGCACGAGACCGACCCGGCCGAGATGCCGGCGATCATCGCGAAATCGCAGGCGGCGTTCCGCGCCTGGCGCACCGTTCCCGCGCCGCGCCGGGGCGAGCTGATCCGCCTTCTGGGCGAGGAGCTGCGCGCCGCCAAGGCCGAACTCGGCGCGCTGGTCACGCTGGAGGCGGGCAAGATCACCTCCGAGGGCCTGGGCGAAGTGCAGGAGATGATCGACATCTGCGACTTCGCCGTGGGTCTCAGCCGCCAGATCTATGGCCTGACCATCGCCTCGGAACGCCCCGGCCACCGGATGATGGAGACCTGGCACCCGATGGGCCCCTGCGGCATCATCACCGCCTTCAACTTCCCCGTCGCCGTCTGGTCGTGGAACGCGGCGCTGGCGCTGGTCTGCGGCGATCCGGTGATCTGGAAACCGTCGGAAAAGACCCCGCTCACCGCCATCGCCACCCAGCGCATCATGGACCGCGCGCTTGCCCGTTTCGGCGACGCGCCGGAGGGGCTGTGCCAGTTGGTGATCGGCGGTCCCGCCATCGGCGAGGCGCTGGTCAATTCGAAGGATGTGCCGATCGTCTCGGCCACCGGCTCCACCCGGATGGGCGGCATCGTCGGGCCGAAGGTCGCGGCGCGCTGGGGCCGGCCGATCCTCGAACTCGGCGGCAACAACGCGATGATCGTGGCGCCCTCGGCGGATCTCGACATGGCGGTGCGGGCCATCGTGTTCTCGGCGGTGGGCACCGCCGGCCAGCGCTGCACCTCGCTGCGCCGGCTGATCGCGCATAGCTCGATCAAGGACGATCTGGTGGCGAAACTCGCCAAGGCCTATGCGAGCCTGCCCATCGGCGATCCGCGCGCCGCCGGCACCCTGATCGGCCCGCTGATCGACGAGGGCGCGCGCGCGCGGATGATGAAGCAGCTCGACAAGGCGAAGGCCGAGGGCGGCAAGGTCCATGGCGGTGCTGCGGCCGAAGGCGTGGCGGGCGGCGCCTATGTCGCCCCGGCGCTGGTCGAGATGCCGGCCCAGACCGACACCGTGCGCGAGGAGACCTTCGCCCCGATCCTCTACGTCCTCGGCTACGAGACCTTCGACGAGGCCATCGCGATCCAGAACGACGTGCCGCAGGGCCTTTCGTCCTGCATCTTCACGCTGAACATGCGCGAGGCGGAGACGTTCCTGTCGGCGGCGGGGTCGGATTGCGGCATCGCCAATGTCAATATCGGCCCCTCGGGCGCCGAGATCGGCGGCGCCTTCGGCGGCGAGAAGGAAACCGGCGGCGGCCGCGAAAGCGGCTCGGACGCCTGGCGCGGCTATATGCGGCGGCAGACCAACACCATCAACTACGGCGCCACCCTGCCTTTGGCGCAGGGCGTGAAGTTCGACTTCTGACCCGGATCGGCCCGGCTGGCATTTCGCCGGCCGGGCCGTCATTCTGCCGAAAAGACGCTGCATTTCTGGCGGTCTGTCCGGCGAAACTGGCGGGCCTGTGCCCTAGTCTGGAGGAAGGCAAATCTCCAGCGGGACAGGAAAAACCCCATGTCATTCAACAAGATCGCGGTTCTGGGCCTTGGCAAGGTCGGCCATCTGGCGGCGGAGCTGCTGGTGGAAAGCGGCTTCACCGTCACCGGCATCGACGCCCGCCCGGTTTCCGCGCCCTTCGCCACGAAAACCGTCGACCTGTCGGACGCCGCCGCCCTGAAAGAGGCGCTGGCGGGGCAGGAGGCGGTGCTGTCCTGCCTGCCCTATCACCTGAATATCGGCGTCTCGACCGTGGCCCACGGCCTCGGCCTGCATTACTTCGACCTGACCGAGGACGTGCCGACCACCCGGCATATCCGCGAACTGGCCAAGACCTCCAAGGGGCTGATGGCGCCGCAATGCGGCCTCGCCCCCGGCTTCGTCGGCATCGTCGCCGCCGATCTGGCGAAACAGTTCGATTCGGTGCGCTCGATCCGGCTGCGGGTCGGCGCGCTGCCGCAGAACCCGACCGGCCTTCTGGGCTATGCCTTCAACTGGTCGCCCGAGGGCGTGGTGAACGAATATCTCAACGATTGCGAGGTGATCGAGGAGGGGGTGCTGAAGACCGTCTCGGCGATGGAATGGCTGGAGACGATCTATATCGACGGCATGCAGCTCGAAGCCTTCACCACCTCGGGCGGGCTCGGCACGATGTGCGAGACCTATCTCGGCCAGATCGAGAACCTCGATTACAAGACCATGCGCTATCCGGGCCATGTGCAGTTGATGAACTTCTTCTTCCACGAGCTTCTGATGCGCGAGAACCGCGCCGAGGCGGGGCGCATCCTGACCAATGCCAAGCCGCCGGTGGACGAGGATGTGGTCTATGTCCATGTCGCGGCCGAGGGCAAGGTGGACGGCCAGATGCGCCGCAAGGAATTCGTGCGCAGCTACTATCCGATCGAGATCGGCGGCAGGTCGCGCACCGCGATCGCCTGGACCACCTCGGCCTCGGTGGTCGGCGTGATCGAGATGGTCCGCGCGGGCGCCCTGCCGCAGCAGGGCTTCCTGAAGCAGGAAGACATTCCCTTCACGCCCTATCTCGACACCCGGACCGGCAATTACTACCGCACCGGCCACCGCGCCCGCCACGCCTGAGCGTTGCAGGGCGGAGCGCGGCCCTCGCGGGCCGCGCGCCCCTTTCCTCTCGGCCGCCGCGCTGGCGCGCGGCGGCCTCGGGCGCGCCTCCGGCGGGAGTATTTGGGCAAGAAGCAATGCGCATTGCTTCTTGCCCAAATACTCATGCGACGCCCGCCGTCCCGATCCCGCGTTGAGTTTCGCCGCTTTGCCGCCTACACCTGCGCAAGGGGCAAGGAGAGGGCGCCATGCTGGCAGGAAAGCGGATACTTCTCGTCATCGGCGGCGGCATCGCGGCCTACAAGGCGCTCGACCTGATCCGGCGGCTGCGCGAGCGGGGCGCGGCGGTGACGCCGGTGCTGACGCAAGCGGGGGCGGAGTTCGTGACGCCGCTGTCCGTTGCGGCGCTGGCGGGGGCGAAGGTGCATGAGGCGTTGTTCGATCTGACCGCCGAGGCGGAGATGGGGCATATCCAGCTCAGCCGCAGCGCCGATCTGATCGTGGTGGCGCCCGCGACGGCCGATCTGATGGCGAAGGCGGCCTCGGGGCGGGCGGAGGATCTGGCCTCGACGCTTTTGCTCGCGACCGATACGCCGGTGCTGATGGCGCCGGCGATGAATGTGCGGATGTGGCGGCATCCGGCGACGCGGCGCAATCTGGCGCTGCTGCGGGCGGACGGGATCCGCCTTGTCGGGCCGAACGAGGGCGAGATGGCCTGCGGCGAGTTTGGGCCGGGGCGGATGGCCGAGCCGCTGGAGATCGTGGCGGCCATAGAGGCTGCGCTGGGCGGGGGGCCGCTGGCGGGGCGGCATGTGCTGGTGACCTCCGGCCCGACCCATGAGCCCATCGACCCGGTGCGCTATATCGCCAACCGCTCTTCCGGGGCGCAGGGCGCGGCGCTGGCGGCGGCCTTGCGCGATCTGGGCGCGCGGGTGAGTTTCGTGACCGGCCCGGCCGCGGTGCCGCCGCCCGAGGGGGTGACGGTGATCCGGGTGGAGACCGCGCGGCAGATGCTGGCGGCGGTGGAGGCGGCGCTGCCGGCCGATGCGGCGGTCTTCGCGGCGGCGGTGGCCGATTGGCGGGTGGCCAATGCGGCGGGGCAGAAGATGAAGAAGGACGGCTCGGGCCAGGCCCCGGCGCTGGAATTCGCCGAGAATCCCGACATCCTCGCCACCGTCTCGCGCATGGGGGCGGGGCGGCCCGCGCTGGTGGTGGGCTTCGCCGCCGAGACGGAACAGGTGGTGGACCATGCCAGCGCCAAGCGGCTGCGCAAGGGCTGCGACTGGATCGTCGCCAATGACGTGAGCCCGGAGACCGGCATCATGGGCGGGGCGGAGAATGCGGTGGTGCTGATCTCCGACCGGGGGGCCGAGCCCTGGCCGCGCCTGGGCAAGGACGAGGTGGCGCGCCGGCTGGCCGAACGGATCGCCGCTCAGTTGACCGGGCAGCCGGTGACCTCGACCGCCTGATCGCGCGACAGCACGGTCAGCCGCAGCCCGGCGGGGTCGAGCCGGTAATCGCTGCCCGGCGGCGGCACCATGTCGGCGGTGGCGATCAGCCTGGCGCCCTGCCGTTCCACCCGCGTGTCGGAAACCCAGACCGGCAGCGCCGGCTCCATCACCACGGTTTCCAGACCCTGTCCGGGCGGCAGGATCATATGGGCGGTGACGCGCAGCCCGTCGGCGATCGGTTCGATCACGCAATGCAGCCCGGTCAGCCCGGCGGCGGCGGCGGGCAGCGGGGTGGCGGCGAGGGCGGCGGTGATCAGCCCGTCCGGCGCGCCGGTCTGCGGCAGTTCGGCCGCGACCGCGACGCGGGCGGGCACGCAGATCTCGTTGCACAGGCCGAGGTCGATCCCGGCCGCCAGATCCACCGGGCGATTCGGGTCGAGCGGGGTGATCTCGACCGGCAGCACCACCTCGTCGCGATAGCCGATGGTCTCCATCCCCTGGAAATCGAAGATTTCCGGGCGCGGCCAGTGGATGCGCAGGCTGCCGAGATTGCGCGAACCCGACCAGTCGAATTCCGGCGGCACCCCGGCATCGCCGGGGCTGCGCCAATAGGTCTTCCAATGCGGGGCGAGGCGCAGATGCAGCGCGGCGATATGCCGGCCATCGGCGGCGCGCCAGCCGGGGCGCAGCTCGGCCTGCACGATCTCGCCGGGCGGCGGCACCTGCGCCGCGAGCGGCTGGGGAAGGAGGCTGAGGGCAAGAAGGGGCAGGGCTCGCATCATGCCCGCAAGATAGGCGCGCGGGCCGAAATGGAAAATCACTTTCCGGCGAAACCGGCGAGAGCGGCGCCGGGCGTGGCGGCTCTGCCCTTGAGGCCGGGGGCGGGGCACGCCATATCTTGAGGCGGAAGGAAGGTGTCATGGACCTCAGCGGCTCGATCCTCATCTCGATGCCCGGCATGGGCGACCCGCGCTTCGAGCGGAGCGTGATCCTGATCTGCGCCCATTCGGACGAGGGCGCGATGGGGCTGATCGTCAACAAGCCCGCCTCGGATCTGTCGTTCGAGGGGCTGCTGGAGCATCTGGAGATCCCGCGCAGCCCCGAGGGGCGCGACATCAGGGTGCATTTCGGCGGGCCGGTGGAACGCGGGCGCGGCTTCGTGCTGCATAGCGCCGATTACCGGGCGGTCGGCGGCACGATGGAGGTGGCGGGCGGCTATGGCATGACCGCGACGCTCGACATATTGCAGGAGATGGCGCAGGGCGGCGGCCCGCGCGAGGCGCTGCTGGCGCTGGGCTATGCCGGCTGGGGGCCGGGGCAGCTCGAATCGGAGCTGGCGCGCAACGACTGGCTGACCTGCACGCCGCAGCCGGGGCTGATCTTCGCGCCGGACGATGGCGGGAAATGGGGCGCCGCGCTGCGGGGGATGGGGATCGACCCCTTGGTGCTGTCGCCCTCGGCCGGGCGCGCGTGAGGCGGGAGTTTCAGTAAGCGCCCGCGCCTTCGCCGCGAAGGAACTGAGGACTCAGAGCCAGCGGTCGCGGCCGGTGCCCACCGCCTCGGCCAGGGTGGCGAAGCCCTCGCGCGCCGCGATGGCGTCGAGGCCGCGCGCGATGCGGGCGCCGAGCGTGATCCCTTCATAGACCATGGCCGAATAGATCTGCACCGCCGTCGCCCCGGCGCGGATCTTTTCCCAGGCCTGTTCGGGGGTGGCAATGCCGCCGACGCCGACCAGCGGCAGCCGTCCTTCGGTCAGGTGCGACAGGCGCGCCAGAACACGGGTGGACTTTTCGAACAATGGCGCACCGGAAAGCCCGCCCGCTTCGCCCCGATCTGTGGATTTCAGACCTTCGCGCGAAAGCGTCGTGTTGGTGGCGATGATGCCGTCGATGCCGGAGGCCAGCGCGACCTCGGCCACGTCGGCCAGTTCCGTCTCCGCCAGATCCGGGGCGATCTTCAGGAAGACCGGCACCCGCCGCTCCAGCCCGTCGCGCACCGCGATCACTCCGGCGAGCAGCCCGGCCAGCGCGGCGCGGCCCTGCAACTCGCGCAGCTTCTCGGTATTGGGCGAGCTCACATTCACCGTCGCGAAGTCGATATGCGGGCCGCAGGTCGCCAGCACCTCGGCGAAATCGGCGGCGCGGTCGGTCGATTCCTTGTTGGCGCCGAGGTTCAGCCCCACCGGCACGCCGCTTTTCGGCCGCAGCGCCAGCCGGGCCGAGATGGCGCAGGCGCCCTCGTTGTTGAAGCCGAAGCGGTTGATCACGGCGCGATCCTCGGCCAGCCGGAACAGGCGCGGCTGCGGATTGCCGGGTTGCGGGCGCGGCGTGGCGGCGCCGACCTCCAGAAAGCCGAAGCCCGCGCGCATCAGCGGGCCGAGCGCCACGGCGTTCTTGTCGTAGCCCGCCGCCAGCCCCACCGGATTCGGCAGGCTCAACCCCGCGAGCGTGGTGGCGAGGCGGGCCGAGGTCACCGGCCCCGGCAGCGGCGCCAGCCCCGCCCGCAGCGCCAGCAGCGACAGGCCATGCGCCCGCTCCGGGTCGCAGCGGTGCAGGAGGGCAAGGCCCAGCGCCTCGGTCAGGCTTTTTCCGGTCCGGCTCACACGACACCCTCGGGGAAGATATGGCCGCTGAGCCCCAGCGGCAGCGATTTGTCCCAGACCACATCGGCAAGCCGCAGCGGCCGGTAGAGATGCGGGAACAGCGCGCCGCCGCGTGCGGGTTCCCATTTCAGGTCGGCCCCCAGCGCCTCGGCCCGCACCGCGACCAGCACGAGGTCGCTTTCGGTGGCGAACCATTTCGCCGCCGTCTCGGTCACCTGCTGGGCGGTGGAGAGGTGGATGTAGCCATCGGCCAGATCGACCGGCGCGCCGAGGGTCTGGCCGGCGGCGCGGAAGGCATCCCATTCGGGGCGGCGGAAGATCTTGTAGATCAGCATGTGGCTTCCATGCACCTTGCAAGCGCCGTGGTCAATGCCGCAGAGGCTTCGGCGGAAAATCGCGCAGCGCCGGGCGGAGGATTCGGCGGATCCGGCGGCGGAACCGTCTTGAATTTGATCAAATCTACCCGCATAACCGGCGCAACCGGAGGTCTGCCCATGTCCGATACCGATACCGTCGCGGGGATTCGCCGCGACCGCCTTGAAGCCTTCGCCGCGCGCGAGGCGAAGCGCTATGCCACCGCCCGCCCGAAAAGCCGCGCCGCGCTGGCCGAGCGGGCGGGGCATTTCCTCGACGGCCTGCCGATGCACTGGATGAAGGACTGGCCGATGCCCTTCCCGATGCTGGTCGACAAGGCCGAGGGCGCGCGGCTGACCGACATCGACGGCTTCGGGATCGACGATTTCTGCCTCGGCGATACCGGCTCGATGTTCGGCCATTCGCCCGCCCCGGTGGCGCGGGCGATCCGCAAGCAGGCCCGGCGCGGCCTGACCTACATGCTGCCGACCGAGGCGGCGCTGGAGGCCTCGGCCCTGCTCTCCGGGGTGTTCGGCGAGTTCCGCTGGCAGATCGCCACCACGGCGACCGACGCCAACCGCTTCGCCCTGCGGGTGGCGCGCGCGGTAACGGGGCGGCCGAAGGTGCTGGTGTTCAACGGCTGCTATCACGGCACGGTCGACGACACGATGGTGGAACTGCGGGGCGGCCGCACCACGGCCCGACAGGGACTGGTGGGGCAGGTGGCCGACCTGTCGCAGACCGCGACGGTGGTGGAGTTCAACGACCTCGCCGGGGTGGAGGCCGCGCTCGCCACCGGCGAG
>JBDHSR010000024.1:0-17140 GCA_039808305.1 Gemmobacter sp.
GCCCCCCCGGAGCCGGCGGTTCCGAACAGCCGCCCCATGACGCTGGTTCCCGAGGGGCGCGAGACCTCGATGCCCAGCTCTTCGAGCCGGGCCGCGATGAAGGCGCCGGTGCGGTGTTCGACGAAGGACAGTTCCGGGTCGGCATGGAGCTGGCGGCGCCAGTCGATGATCCGGGGCGTCAGGTCCCGCAGGCGTTGGTCGATCTCGGCTTGCATCCGGGGTCTCCTTTCGGACAGGGCGGGGTCTTGGTCGTGGCGGCGGCCGGGCCCGGCAAGCATGGGCCGGCCGGCATGGCGGGCACTAGGCCCAAAGCGCAGGCCGCGCTGCATTCGCCGCCGGCATCAGGAATAGGCCAGTGGCGCCAGGGTTTCGGCGAAGCGGTCCAGGACCGGGCTGCGGGGCGTTTGCAGATGCACGAGGGAGAGGGTCAGCCGCACGTCGAGATCCACCACCCGGCGGAACCGGACCTCGAACGGAGGCCGGAACCGCTGGCAGGAATTGACCAGCGCGACGCCGGCGCCGGCGCTGACCAGCGCCAGCATGTCGGCCTCGCGCTTCATCTCGGCGATGACGCGGGGCGCGAAACCCTTGCGGGCGAAGGCCGCTTTCAGGTCGTCGTAATATTTGGGGCTTTCCGGCCGCTGGAAGCCGATCAGGTCCACATCCGCCAGATCGTTGAGCGAGATCTCCTCCATATCGGCGAAGCGGGTGGCGCCATGGCAGGCCAGCATCACCGGATGCTCTTCGAGGGGCAGGATCTTCAGGCCGAGATGTTTGGGCGCATTGTACATCAGGCCGGCATCCAGCGTCTTGTCCTGGATCGCCTCGATCTGTTCGGCCCCCAGCATCGCCGAAAGCAGCAGCCGGACGCCGGGCTGGCTGGCGCGGAACTGCCGGATGCCCTCGGGCACCATGCCGCGCCAGGCCGCCACCTCGATCACGCCGAGCCGCAATGTGCCCGACAGCCCGGCCGCGGTGGCCTGCGCCTCGATCACGGCATGTTCGATCCTCTGGCGGATGTCGCGGGTATGGGACAGGAAGACATGGCCGGCGGCGGTCAGCTTCACGCCGCGCGGCAGGCGTTCGAACAGTTCGACGCCAAGCTCGCTTTCCAGCAGCTTGATCTGCCGGGTCAGGGCCGGCTGGGCGATATGCAGCCGGCGGGAGGCCTGACCGAAATGCTCGAGCTCGGCGATGGCGACGAAATACTGGATCTGCCTCAGTTCCATGGCGGAGCCCCGGCGAGGGCCATCCCCCGGAGACGGCGGGCGGCCGGGGCCATGGCTTCCGGAAGCCGGGTTGTCGTGGTGCAGGGGGCGGCGTGGCTCATGCGTGTCACTCCAGCAGGGCGGGCGGCACTTTCCGGTGCCAGTCGGTGACGGCCTGGAAGGCTTCGCCCAGATCCAGCAGGAGTTCCTCGCTCCAGGCCGGGCCGGCCAGTTGCAGCGCCAGCGGATGACCCTTGGCCGTGAAACCGCCGGGCAGGGTCAGCGTGGGCAGGCCGGAAACCGAGAACGGGCAGGTGTATCGGTGCAGTGCCAGGATCGTCGGCTCGTCCATCGTATCCATGGCCGACCAGCTCGGCGGGGCGAAGGGAAACACCGGAAGGGCCAGGACCTGGACGCGGGACATCGCCCCCCGCAGATCCGCCGCGAAGGAGGCCAGACGGCCGCGGGCGGCGGCCAGCGCCTCGAGATCCTGTCCGCGGCCGACCCGGATCGCGGTGGCCAGCGCCTGGCCATAGCTCTCGGGCTGGCGGTTGAATGTGCAGTCATGCACCGCCGCCAGTTCGACCGAGGCGACGGTGTACCAGTCGGCGGCGATTTCCTCGAAGGCGGGCAGTTTGACCGGAACCAGCCTGTGCCCCATATCGGCCAGGGTCCGGGTGGCGGCATCCAGCGCGGCGAGCACTTCGGGATCGCAGCCGCGCAGCCAGTCGCCGACCAGACCGATCTGGAGGGGCCTGCCTGCCCCGGGCGCGGCGCGGCGCGGCCTTGGCGGCGGGGCGGCGATGGCCTGGAACAGCAGTCCGGCATCCTGGGCCGAGGGCGCGATCACCCCGCCATGGTCGAAGCTGGGGGCCAGCGGGAAGGCGCCGTTCAGGCTGATCCGGTCCTTGGTCGATTTCAGCCCGGTCTGTCCGTTCACCGCCGAGGGCATCCGCACGGAGCCGCCGGTATCTGAGGCCAGCGCCGCCGCGCATAGACGGGCGGCCGTCGCCACCGCGCTGCCGCCGGACGAGGCCCCGGGCCAGAGGTCGTCCCCCCAGGGATTGACGGGCGCCTGATCGCGGGGCCGGTATTCGCCGAAAACGCCCTCGGCCAGCTTCAGGGTGCCCAGGATGACGGCGCCGGCCGCCTCGACCTGCCGGATCACCTCGGCGTCGCCGGTGGCGATGGCCCCGGCGCGGCTGGGCATGCCGGCGGTCATCGGCAGGCCCTCGATGTCGAACATGTCCTTCACCCCGATCGGGATGCCCAGCAGGGGGTTCGCGCCGCCCGGGGGGCCCGAGGCGCGCAGCCGGTCGGCCGCCTCGGCCCGTCGCAGGGCGCGTTCGGCGCCCAGCGTCACGAAGCAGCGGAAGCGCGGTTCGAGCGCCGCGATCCTGGCGAGGCAGGCCTCGGTCAGGGCGAGCGCGGTGGTCTCGCCCCGCGCCAGCCGCCGGGCGAGCACGGCGATGCCGTCCCGCAGGGGATCGGGCGTTCCGGCCGGCGCCTCGGGCGCCGGATCCGTCTGCGGGGCGGGGGAGGGGGCGATGCGGTCCCGCATGGCGCTCAACCCTTGCCGGCCTGCCGGCGCCGCCGGAGAAGCTGGCGCACGCCGCCCAGCCAGACCGCGAAGATCAGGATGCCGCCGCTGATCATGCCCTGCCAGAAGGAGGAAACGCCGGTCAGCGTCAGCCCGTTCTGGATCACGCCCAGGAACAGCACCCCGATCATCGTGCCGAACACGCCGCCCTCGCCGCCGGTAAAGGCGGTGCCGCCGATCAGCACCGCCGCCAGCACCGTCATCAGCAGCGTGGGGTCCACCTCGGCCGAGGCGGTGGTCAGCCGCCCGACCAGCAGGATCGCGCCGACCGCCGCCAGCAGGCCGGCCACCATCAGCACCAGGGTGGTGACCCGCCGGACATTGATGCCGTTCAGCCGCGCGGCCTCGACATTCGAGCCGATGGCGTAAAGCGCCCGGCCGAAGGCCGTATAGCGCAGGACGGCGCCGCAGATCAGCAGCAGCACGAGGTCGAGGATCAGCAGGTTGGGCAGCGGCCCGGTATTGCCGTTGACGAAGGCGGTCACGGGCTTGAACGCCGGATAGGCGAAGACGCTGAGCGAGGCGCCGTCATTCACCACCAGCGCGAAGCTCTGGTAGATCGACAGCGATCCCAGCGTCACCACGAAGAAGGATATTTTCAGATAGGCCACCAGATAGCCGTTCAGAAAGCCGAGCAGCAACCCGAAGGCCAGAACCGCAAGCAGGGCAGGGACCACCGACAGCCCCGCGCCGAGGACCAGCCCGAAGACCATGGCGCAGGCCGCCGTGGTCGAGGCGACCGAGAGGTCGATGCCGCCGGCGATCACGACATAGGTCGCCCCCATCGCCAGCACGAAGACCACGCTGTTCGACTTGACGATATTCATCAGGTTCGCCCAGGACAGGAAGACCGGCTGGGTCGATGCGAGATAGACCGAGATCAGCAGCAGGCTGATCAGCGCCCCGGCATACTGGCTGCGCATGAAGCGCGTGAAGGCCGAGGGCTGGTCGGCGAAACGCCCCTTGGCCGCGTCATGTCTTGCAGTGGGTGGCACGGTCATCCTCGGGCTCCGGCTGGGTTCTGGGGTGGGGCGACGGCGGGGTCGTGCTGCCGACCCGCGACGGCGATCTGGGCGATGGTTTCCTCGTCGGTCGCATCGCGATCCAGGATCGCGGCAAGCCGGCCCTCGAAGAATACCGCGATGCGGTCGGCGATGCCCAGCAGTTCGGGCAGTTCGGACGAGATCACCACCACGCCGGCGCCGCCTTCCGCGGCGTCCTGCATCATGCGGTAGATCTCGCTCTTGGCGCCGACATCGATGCCGCGGGTCGGCTCGCTCAGAACGAGGACATCGGGTTTGCGGGTGAAGGTCCGGCCCAGGATCACCTTCTGCTGGTTGCCCCCCGACAGGGTGGAAATGGCGGTCTGGTGCGATCCGGTATCGACGCGGTAGCGGCCCATCGCCTCGCGGACCTCGCGCGCCTCGGCGCGGGTGTCCAGCAGGCCGAACCTCGTATGGCGGCCGCCCCAGCCCAGGGCGAAATTCTCCAGCACGCTGCGCACCAGCAGCAGGGCCGAGGCCTTGCGGTCGTCCGGGACGAAGCCGATGCCGGCCGCGATGGCCCGCGCCGGATCGCCCAGTCGCATCGGCCGGCCGGCGACGCGCACCGTGCCGCTGGCGCCGATCGCGCCGCCAAGCGCGAGGCCGACCTCGGATTTGCCCGAGCCGACCAGGCCGGCGATACCGAAGATCTGGCCGCGATCGACCGTGAAGCTGACCGGGGCGAGGGCCCCGTCATCGGATCGCAGCCCCTCGACCTCGAGCACGGTCGGGCCGGCGGGGATCGCCCGCTTGCCGTAGAAATCGCCGATCTCGCGGCCGACCATCGCGCGGACCAGCTCCGCCTCGGGGGTTTGCGGCAGCGGCAGGGTGGCCACATGCAGGCCGTCGCGCAACACCGTGGCCACCTGCGAGACGGCATAGATCTCGGGCATCCGGTGGGTGATCATCACCACCGCCATCCCGGCATCGCGCTCCTTGGCCACCAGTTGCAGCAGGCGCTCGGTCGCCGCTTCCGAAAGCGAGCTCGTCGCCTCGTCCAGGATCAGCACCCGCGCGTCGGCCGACAGGGCGCGGGCGATCTCCACCTCCTGCCGCATCTCGACCGACAGGTCGGAGACCCGGCTGCGCGGGCTGACATGGACGCCGAGGCGGTCCAGCACCGCCTCCGCGTCCCGCTCCAGCCTGCGCCAGTCCACGGTGCCCCAGGCGGTCCGGGGCAGGCGCCCCAGGAAGATGTTCTCGGCCACGCTCAGGGTCGGGGCCAGCGTCAGTTCCTGGCTGATCATCACGATGCCGCGGGCGATCGCGTCGGCGGGAGAGCTGAAGCGGACCTCCTGCCCGTCCACGAAGATCTGGCCCTCGTCGGGGGCATGGCTGCCCGACATCACCCGCGACAGGGTGGATTTGCCCGAGCCGTTCTCTCCGGTCAGGGCGTGGACCTCGCCGGCGCGGATGCTGATCGAGACGTCGTTCAGGGCGCGCACGCCGGGGAAAAGCTTGACGATGCCGGTCAGGCGCAGGATTTCGGGTTTCTCGCTCATGCCGCCCCCTTCCGGATCATGTCGGCGGCCTTTTCGGCGATCATGATGGTGGGGGCGTTGGTGTTGCCCGAGATCAGCCTGGGCATGATCGAGGCATCGACCACCCGCAGCCCGGCGATGCCATGCACGCGCAATTCCGGATCGACGACCGCCAGCGGGTCGGTGCCCATCTTGCAGGTGCCCACCTGATGCGACACGCAGCCGCCGTTCTTCACCAGATAGTCGAGGATCTGCGCGTCGCTCGCCGTCGCGGATCCGGGCAGGTGTTCATCCACGATGAAATCCCGCAGCGGCGGCGCAGCAGCCATCCGGCGCGCCAGCTTCAGCCCCTCGACCGCGATCCTGCGGTCGCGCTCGGCCGAGAAATAATTGGGCGCCAGCCGGGGCATGTCATGCGGATCGGCCGAGCGCAGGGTCAGCTCGCCCCGGCTCTCGGGGCGGACCGGGCAGATGAAATTGGCGAAGCCCGAGAATTTGAACAGCCCGTCCTCGTAATAGCCGCCCGAAAAGGTCTGGAACAGGAATTGCAGGTCCGGCGTGGCGGAATCGGGCAGCGCCCGGGTGAAGAGGCTGGCCTGCCCGGCGGGCACCGACAGCGGTCCGCGCCGCGCCAGCAGCCATTGCAGCCCGACATGGAGCTGCTTCCAGCGGCTCAGCATCACGTCGTTCATGGTGATCGGCCTGTTGCAGCGCCAGGTGATCTGGCCGCCGTAATGATCCTGCAGGTTCTGGCCCACGCCGGGCAGATCCAGCACCGGCGTTATGCCGAATTCGGCCAGATGCCCGGCGGGGCCGATGCCGGAGACCATCAGGAGCTGCGGCGATTTCACCGACCCCGCGGCCAGTACGACCTCGCGCCTGGCCATGGCGGTCACGGTTTCGCGTCCGTCGCGGCGGAACCGCACGCCGGTCGCGCGCCGGCCGGCGGTCAGGATCCGTTCGGCCTCGGCCCCGGTGAGCACCGTCAGGTTGGGCCGCCGCCCGGCGGGGCGCAGATAGGCCACCGCGGTCGAGGCGCGCCGGCCATTGCGCACCGTGGCCTGGAAATAGCCCGCGCCCTCCTGCCGGGCGCCGTTGAAATCGGGGTTGCGCGGGATGCCGCAGGCTTCGGCCGCCGCGATATAGGCGTCGCAAAGCGGATTGCGCTCGCGCAGGTTGGTGACCGACAGCGGCCCGCCGCTGCCATGATAGCGGTCGGCGCCGTTCTCGTTGTCCTCGGCCCGGCGGAAATAGGGCAGCACGTCCTCATAGGACCAGCCGGTATTGCCGAGCTGGCGCCAATGGTCGTAATCCTCGGCCTGGCCGCGGATATAGATCAGCCCGTTGATCGAGGAGGAGCCGCCCAGGACCCGCCCGCGCGGCCAGTAGATCCGCCGCCCCCCGAGCGCCGGATTGGGCTCGGTCTCGAATTTCCAGTTCACCTTCGGATCGGCGATGGTCTTGCCGTATCCGATGGGGATATGGATCCAGAAGCTGCTGTCCCTGCCGCCCGCCTCGAGCAGCAGGACGCGGGTCTTCGGATCCTCGCTCAGCCGGTTGGCCAGCACGCAGCCGGCCGATCCCGCGCCGACGATGATGTAATCATAGGTCTCCGGTGTCGAGCCGTCTGCCATGGCGCCCCCTCAGGCCGAGGCGCGGATCATGTCCGCCGCCTTCTCTGCGATCATGATGGTGGGCGCGTTGGTATTGCCGGAAATCAGCTTCGGCATGATCGAGGCGTCGACCACCCGCAGCCCCGCGATGCCATGCACCCTGAGGTCGGGCCCCACCACCGCCATGGGATCCCGGCCCATCTTGCAGGTGCCCACCTGATGCGCGATCGACAGGCCGGTCTCGCGGCAATAGGCGAGGATCTCGTCGTCGCCGACGACGCCGGGGCCGGGGGCGAATTCCTCGACGATATGGTCGGTGACCGGCCCTTGCGATACCACCCTGCGGGCCAGCTTGACGCCATCGACCAGCACCCGGCGGTCGTATTCCGCCGAGAGGTAATTGGCCTGCATGATCGGCATGTCGTCCGGATCGGCCGATCGCAGCCGCAACCGGCCGCGGCTCTCGGGGCGCACCGGGCAGACCACATTGGCGAATCCCGAGAAGGGATGCAGCCCGGCGTCGTATTCGCCATGGCTGAAGGTCTGGAACAGGAACTGCGCATCCGGCTGTTCGAGTTCGGGCCGGGTGCGGACGAAGGCGCCGACCTGCGCGGCCGAGATCGTCAGCGGCCCCTTGCGGGTCAGCACATATTGCAGGCCCGCCTGCAACTGTCGCCGCCGCGAGAGCATGATGTCGTTCACCGTCAGCGGCAGGCGGCTGCGATAGTTGAGGATCGCCCCGTAATGGTCCTGGAGGTTGTGCCCCACGCCGGGCAGGTCATGCCGCACCGCGATCCCGAGCGCGGCCAGATCCGCCGCAGGGCCGATGCCCGAAAGCAGCAGCAATTTGGGCGAGCCGATCGAGCCCGAGGCCACGATCACCTCGCGCGCCGCGCGGATCTCGATGCTGCGGCCGGCCTGCCGCAGCATCACCCCGGTCGCGCGCCGGCCCTCGAGGGTCAGCCGCTCGGCCAGGGCGTCGGTGATGATCCGCAGATTGGGACGCTTGCGGGCCGGATGCAGATAGGCGCGGGCCGCCGAGCAGCGGCGGGCCCGATGGGTGGTGGTGTGATAGAAGCCGATCCCCTCCTGCGTCGCGCCGTTGAAATCGTCGTTGAACGGGATGCCGGCCTCCACGCCGCTCTCGATGAAGGCGGTGCAGATCGGATTGCGCTCGACCAGGTTCGAGACCTTCAGCGGGCCATCGCCGCCGTGATAGTCGTCGGCGCCGTTCTCGAAGCTTTCGGCCTTGCGGAAATAGGGCAGGACATCGGCATAGGACCAGCCCGGATTGCCCATCTGGGCCCAGGTGTCATAGTCCTGCGCCTGCCCGCGGATATAGAGCAACCCGTTGATCGAGGACGAGCCGCCCAGCACCCGGCCGCGCGCCCAGAACATCCGCCGGCCGGCGATGTCGCGATCGGGTTCCGTCTCGTAGCGCCAGTTCAGCCGCGCGTCGGTGATGGTCTTGCCGTAGCCGATCGGGATATGGATCCAGGGGCTGCTGTCCTTGCCGCCGGCCTCGACGACGGTGACACGGGTCGTGCCGTCCTCGCTCAGCCGGCCCGCCAGCGTGGACCCCGCCGAGCCGGCGCCGATGATGACGATATCCGTCTCGATGATCTGCGCATCCCGGGTCATGTCACAGGCCCGGCGACGACAGGCGCATGCAGACCGACTTCGGCTCGGTATAGGCGGCTATGGCCTCGCTGCCGAATTCGCGGCCCAGACCGGACATCTTCGTCCCGCCGAAGGGCATCGCCAGATCGAGGATGTTGTGGGTGTTGAACCAGACCGTGCCGGTATCCAGCCGCTCGGCGAGCAGATGGGCGCGATCCAGATCGCGGGTCCAGATCGAGGCGCCGAGGCCATAGGGGGTGGCGTTGGCCAGGGCGATGATCTCGTCCATCGAGCCCATCGGCATGGCGCAGACGACCGGGCCGAAGATCTCGTCGCGCATCACGCCCATCTCCGGGGTGACGCCGGTCAGGACGGTCGGCGGGAAGAACCAGCCCTCCCGGTCGAGCCGGGCGCCCCCGGTGGTGGCCCGCGCGCCTTCCGCCAGGCCGCCGGCGACGATGCCGCCGATGCGCTCGATCTGGCGGGCCGAGACGATGGGGCCGAGCTGGGTCTCGGCGGCATCCCCCGGACCGAGCCGCAGGCCGCGGGCGATCTCGGTCACCCCTTCGACCACGCGGTCGAAGATCCCCGCCTCGATCAGCAGCCGCGAGCCCGCCGTGCAGACCTGGCCGGAATTGCCGAAGATCGCGTTGGCCGCGCCCTGGATCGCGCGGTCCAGATCGGCATCGGCCAGGATGATGGTCGGCGATTTGCCCCCCAGTTCCAGCGTGACCCGCTTCATGGTCCTGGCCGAGGATTCGAGGATCTTCTGGCCGGTCGGGGTGGAGCCGGTGAAGGCGATCTTGCGCACCAGCGGATGATCGACCAGCGCCTGGCCCACCTCGTGCCCGTAGCCGGTGACCACGTTCACCGACCCGGCGGGGAAGCCGGCCTCGTTCAGCAGTTCCGCCAGCCGCAGCGTGGTGAGGGAGGTCTCTTCCGAAGGCTTGAGCACCACGGTGCAGCCGAAGGCGATCGCCGGGGCGATCTTCTGGATCGCCTGGCCCAGCGGGAAGTTCCACGGCGTGATCCCCCCGACGACGCCGAGCGGCCGGCGGTCGGTATAGGCGCGGTAGACGCCCCCGTCGTCGAAGAACGGCGAGAGCTGCACATAGCTGCCCTCGACCTTCGAGGCCCAGCCGGCGAAATAGCGCAGCGCGTCCATCGCGAAGGCGAGGTCGATATGGCGCGAGACGAAGAGCGGCTTGCCGTTGTCCAGCGTTTCGAGCCGGGCCAGTTCGTCGGCGTTTTCCTCGACCAGCAGCGCCAGACGCTCCAGCAGGCGGCCGCGATCCAGCGGCCGCATCCGCCGCCAGCCCGGGCTGTCGAAGCAGCGTTGCGCGGCCTGGACCGCACGCTCGACATCCGCTTCGCCGCCGCGCGAAATCGTCGTGACCGGCTGGCCCGTCGCGGGGTTGAACACCTGGATACGCTGGCCGGATTCTGCCTTGACCCACTGGCCATCAATATAAATATCCGTGCACGGCAAGGGGATACCAGGGGTGTGGCTGAGCATCGCGGTTCCTCTCTGTCGAATCTGTCGGTGCAATCTCGTTCGGGGAGACGCTGTATGGTTTCCCTTGAGACAGTCGGGAAAGCGCGGTTATGTCCAATAGAAAATCGGCCGGTTTTTGATCGCGGATCGCTATCGGACGGGGGCCGATTCGCGAAAGGCGGCGATCAACCGGGCCGCCGCGCCGAAAACCGCAGGCGCCGGGTCGTTTGATGCACCCACGGGCTATTCGCTGCCGCGGGAAGCTATTCTCGTCCCACGATCCCGTTTCTGCTGGAAGGGTTTCCGCCGCGCTTGCCGGCCGATATGCCGCCGAAGGAAAAGTGAGATGAATCTGGAAAACGACCTGTCCCGACTGGGCGAAGCCGCGCGCGGCCATCTGGACCGGGCGCACGGGCTGTGGATCGGCGGCCGGATCGTGATGACCCCCGCCAGCTATGCGCTGACCGATCCCAGCTCGGGCAGGGTGTTCGCCCGGGCGGGCGAGGCCGGCGGCGCCGATGTCGATGCCGCGGTCGATGCGGCGCGCCGGGCCCTGGGCGGCGATTGGGGCAGGATGCGCCCGCATGAGCGCGAGGAGGCCATGCTGCGGCTGGCCGCGCTGATGGAGGACCATGGCGAAGAGCTTTCGCAGGTCGAGACGCTCTGCTCGGGGCGGCTCCTGGGCAATACGCTGGGCGTCGACGTGCAGTATTCGGCGCATGTCCTGCGCTATATGGCCGGCTGGGCCACCAAGATCGGCGGCGAGACGAGGCGGATCTCGGCGCCCTATGTGCCGAAGGCCGATCTGGTCGGGCTGACCTTCCGCGAACCCGTCGGCGTGGTGGCGGGCATCGTGCCATGGAACGTGGCGCTCGGGATCGCCATCTGGAAGATCGCGCCCGTGCTGGCGGCGGGCGCGACCATCGTGCTGAAACCCGCGGCCTCCACGCCGCTTTCGGTCCTGCGGCTGGCCCGGCTGGCGCAGGAGGCCGGGATTCCGGACGGGGTGATCAATATCGTGACCGGCAGCGGCCCCGAGGTCGGCCGGGCGCTGATCCGGCACCCGGATGTGGCGCTCGTCACCTTCACCGGCTCGACCGCGGTCGGGCGGCAGGTCGCGGTGGAGGCCGCGGGCGCGCTGAAGCGGCACAGTCTCGAACTGGGCGGGAAATCCCCGGTGATCCTGTTCGAGGATGCCGATCCGGCGGAGGCGATCCCGCAGGCCGCCTGGGCGATCTTCGCCAATCACGGGCAGAACTGCTGCGCGGGATCGCGGCTCTATGTGCATGAAAGCCTTTACGACAGGGTGATCGAAGGCGTCGTCGCGATCGCCGAGACCATCACCCTCGGCGCTCCGCTCGATCCGGCCAGCCAGATGGGGCCGCTGTTCAGCCGCGGCCATCGCGACCGGGTGCTGTCCTATGTCGAGGCCGGGCGCGGCGAGGGGGCGCGGGTCGCCACCGGCGGCCGGGCTTTCGGAGAGGCCTTCATCGCCCCGACCGTCCTGGCCGAGGCCCGCGCCGACATGCGGCCCGTGCGGGAAGAGATCTTCGGCCCGGTGCTGGTCGCCGCGCCCTTCCGCGACGAGGCCGAGGCGCTGGCGCTGGCGAATGACAGCGAGTTCGGGCTGGGCGCCTCGGTCTGGACCAACGATCTGGCGCGGGTCCACCGCATGACCCGTGCGCTGGAAGCGGGCACGGTCTGGATCAACTGCCACAATGTGCTGGATGTGGCGCTGCCGTTCGGCGGCTGGAAAAGCTCCGGCGTGGGCGCCGATCTGGGGGAGGCGGCGGTTCTGGCCTGCACGCGGCTGAAAGCCTCGGTCCAGCGCTATGTCTGAGGGGGGGCACCCGCTGCCCGCTGCCGCAACGCGGGCGGAAGGCGCCGGGGCTTGCCTTGCGCCCGATCCCGGGTCTAGCCTGACGGAAGATCGGGGATCGCCGGGACCGTCGGGCAGATCCGCGCCTCTGGTTCCGCACCATCATCATGGGAAGGCCGGTTATCGATGTCTGCGCTGCAACCGAACGATACGGCCGCGGCGGCGGCCGGGGTGGTCGCCGATCTGCTGCACCGCCACCACAATCTGGTCCGGACCCGGGATCTCGGGGTCGCGCGCGACTATATGTGCCGGGTCATCGCGCCGCACCGGCTGGCCCTGTCCGAGCCGCGCCGGAACCTGTCGTTCCGCCACAGCGCCATGGCGCTGGACCGGTTGCAGGTGCATCTGATCGAATATTCCAGCGATGCCGAGCGGGTCGAGATCGACAGCGAGGCCATGGGCCCTGACCTGATGCTGAAGATCCCGCTCTCGGGCATGGCGCAGGTGTCGCAGGGGAGCGGCTTCACCGATCTCCGGCCGGGCCAGGTCTATCTCAGCCGGCCGGGACGGCCTTTCGTGGCGCGGCTCAGCGGAGATTACAGCCATCTCAGCGTCCAGATCGACCCGGACTGGCTGGGGGGCGGCGAAGACGCGGCATGGATGCCGGATTTCGACAACGAGGCGATCAATGCCGGCGGAACCGGGCGGATGCTGGCCGGGGCCGTGCTCTCGGCCTGCCATCTGCTGACCGCCGGCGGCCTTCCCGGGACGGCCCATGCCATGATCGCCCGCGCCCAGGCCGAGATGCTGCGGGCGATGCTGATCACCATGCCGCGCCGGGGCGCGGTGCAGAGCGAGGCGCTGCCCTGGTATCTGCATCGGGCCGAATGCTACATGCGGGCCAACCTGACCGAGGAGGTCAGCCTGGACGATCTGGTGCGGATCGCCGGGGTCAGCCGCCGCTCGCTGCATGCGGGGTTCCGCCGGTTCCGCGATACCACGCCGATGAAACGCTTCAAGGAGATGCGGCTGGCCGCGGCCCATGCCGATCTTCTGGGGGCCGACCAGCGGCGCGGCGGCGGCGGGGATGCTTCGGTGACCGAGATCGCCACCCGCTACAACTTTTTCCAGCTTTCGAAATTCTCGCGCGATTTCCAGGTGCAGTTCGGCCAGTTGCCTTCCCAGATCAGCGGGCGGCGCTCGCGCTCCTAGCGGGGCCTCGTGCGAGAAGTGCAGCCCTGTCTGCGCTCACGGGATAGCGGGCGCGCGGCAACTGGCCCAGTCTGATCGTGAAACACGGGGCTTCGCGCCAGGTGCCCCGATAAAAGCGCAGGCCGATGCGTTCGGGCCAACAGCCCGCATCGGACCCGAAGGCACGAACAGGAGAGAGTATGAAACGCATTCTTGCCCGGCTGGCATGCGCCGGCCTTGCCGCGCTCTGCGCCGGCGGCGCCGGGGCCGAGACCCTGATCGGCTATGTCGCGCCGATCGCCGCGCAACCCGGCCAGCAATACCTTCAGAAGGGAATGGAGCGGGCGGCGGCCGAACTGGGGTTCGAGACGCGCACGCTGGACGCCAATCTGTCCTCGGACCGCCAGGTCTCCCATCTGGATACGCTGCTGACGATGGGCGCGAAGGCCATCGGCACCTGGTCGATGGATCCCAATGCCGTCGCCGGCGTCTTCGCCCGCGCCGGCGAGCAGGGCGTGCCGGTGATCGGCGTGAACTCTCCGGGCGAGGGCGTGACCGCCACGGTGTACTGGGACATCAACCGCTGCACCGGGGATGGCCCCTTCGTGCAACAGGCGGCCTATATCGCGGCGCGCAAGCCCGGGGCCCGGGTCGTGATCATGGGCGGGCCGCCGGTGCCGTCGATCATGCAGAACATGGACTGCGCGACCCGCACCTCCGAGGCGGCGGGCCTCAAGGTGGTGGACCGCGTCGACAATGCCAAGGATTCCGCCTCGAACGCGGCGACGCTGGCGGCGGACGAGCTGGTCCGCTTCCCGGATGTGGATGTGTTCGTGGCCTATAACGACGCGACCGCGCTCGGCATTTCGGCGGCGCTTCTGGCGTCGGGCCGGTCGATCTACGGCGCGGCCGGCACCGAGGGGGTGATGGTGTTCGGCATGAATGGCGATGTCGATGCGATCGAGGCGCTGAAGGATGGCCGGCTGACCGCGACCTGGGATCCGGACCCCCATGCCACGGGCTTTGCGGTGGCCAAGGCGATGGCGGCGGCACTAGAGGCGCCGGGCGCGAAGCAGCCCGATCTGATCGTGAAGACCCGGTTCGTGGATTACGAGGGCGTGGGCGCCTGGCGCGACGGTCTGGAGCGCGGCTATACCCTGGCCACCATCC
This sequence comes from Gemmobacter sp., assembly GCA_039808305.1. Taxonomy (GTDB): domain Bacteria; phylum Pseudomonadota; class Alphaproteobacteria; order Rhodobacterales; family Rhodobacteraceae; genus Gemmobacter. Next base: position 14,241 of record JBDHSR010000024.1, read on the forward strand.
CGCTGGTGGAGTGAGCCGCCGGGCCGATCCCGTACGGCCCCGCGCCTGTCGGACAGATACCGGTTTGCTATCCATGCCGTGACGCGAAGGTATTGGACAAATCCGCGCGTCCGGCCTCTGGTGGGGCCAGAAGCCGGCAACGGCCGAATGATCCGACAGCGGGGCGCCCGGCGCGGCCTTCGATCCACCGACCTTCCCGGGCCAGTGCGGCATGGCCCGGCTTGCCGTCAGGGGCCAGACCCCGAGCGGCACCGCCGTCAAAGTCATAATACCTCCGTTCAACAGGACTTCGCACAGGACTTCGCCATGACCCTGAAATTCGCGCTTCCGGCCCTCGTCGCCCTGACGGCCATGACCGGCGCCGCCCAGGCCCAGGATCTGCTGGGCTATATCTCTCCCATCGCCTCGCAGCCCAACGAGCAGCTGACCATCCGCGGCGTGACCGAAGCCACCGCCGCCAATGGCTGGGAGGTCCGGCCGCTGGACAGCAACCTGTCCCCGGACCGCCAGGTCGGCCATATCGACACGCTGATCACGCTCGGCTCGAAGGTGATCGCGATCTGGTCGCTGGATCCGAACGCCGTGGCGGGGGCGCTGACCCGCGCCAATGAGGCGGGGATCCCGGTGATCGGCATCAACTCGCAGGGCGATGGCGTGACCGACACCGTCTGGTGGGGCATCAATGTCTGCAATCCGGGCGGCGCCCATGAAATCCAGGCGAAATGGATCGCCGAGCGCCGCCCCGGCGCCAAGGTCGTGGTCATGGGCGGCCCGCCGGCGCCCTCGATCCGCTCCATGGTGGAGTGTTTCACCAATGCCGCGAAGGCCGCCGGGCTGGAGGTGATCGACCAGGTCGACAACACCAAGGATTCCGCGGCCAATGCCGCGACGCTGGCGGCGGATGAGCTGATCCGCATGCCGCAGACCCAGGTGTTCTGGGCCTATAACGACGCGACCGCGATGGGCGTCTCGGCGGCCGTCACCGCCTCGGGCGGCAGCACCTATACCGCCGAGACCCCGGATGGCATCATGATCTTCGGCGCCAATGGCGATGCCGAGGCGATCGAGGCCGTGCGCGACGGCCGCCTCACCGGCACCTGGGATCCCGACACCTATGCCGTCGGCATCGTGGTGGCGCGGCTGGCCCGGGAACTCGCGGAAAATCCCGGCGCGGCGCCGCGGAACCTGACGGTTCCCTCGACGCTCATCACCCGGGAATCGGTGGCGGATTACGTCCTGCCGGCCGAACGCAACTATACGCAGGAAAACGTGCCGCTGGTGAAATAGGCGGCGCCGATCCGACTGGAAACGCGCGGCGGGGCGGAACCGGGCTGGATCCGGGCCCTGCGGTGCATCATGCAAGCGAAGGGGGGCGAGCGGCGCCCCCCGACGTCAATCTGACCGGAGGCGGGGGCGGTTTCGATGCGGGCTGATGATCTGGAGGCTGCGGCCCATGCGCTCGGCATGGTTCTGACCGAAGAGGAACGCGCCGCGATGCCGGATCTGGTCGCCGGCATCGTGTCCGGGCTGGCGGATCTGGCGCCCGTGCCCCGCCGGGCCGTGGCCGGGCGTAGCTGGTCGCGCCCCGCTCCGGGCGAGGATCCGCTGAACGCCTTCGCCGTGATGAGCAAAGTGGCCGGTGCGGCGGAGGGCCCCCTGGCCGGGCTGCGGGTCGCGCTGAAGGATACGGTATCCCTGGCGGGTGTGCCGCTCGGCAACGGCACCAGCCTGCTGGACGGGTTCGAGCCGGATCAGGATGCGCTGGTCGTGCAGCGGCTGCTGCGGGCCGGGGCGACGATCGTCGGCAAGACCAATTGCGAATGCCTCTGTGCCTCGGGGGCGAGTTTCACGGGTGTGAACGGCCCGGTCCTGAACCCCTGGGATCGCAGCCGCTCGGCCGGCGGTTCCTCGTCGGGCAGCGCGGTGGCGGTGGCGACGGGCATGGCCGATCTCGCGGTCGGGGGCGATCAGGGCGGCTCGATCCGGGTGCCGGCCGCGCTCTGCGGCATCGTCGGGCTGAAGCCGACCTTCGGCCGGATCCCCTATCTGGGCGTGGCGACGGTCGATCCCGCGCTTGACCATATCGGGCCGATGGCGCGCGACAGCCGGATGGCCGCGCGGATGCTGGCGGTGATGGCGGGGCCCGACCCGCGCGATCCGCGCTGCGATCCGCTGCTGCCGGTCGCGGATTGGGAGGCGGCCTGCGATCTGCCGGTGGACGGCCTGCGCATCGGGCTGGTGGAGGAGGGCTTCAGCCCCGCCCGGGCCACCGATCAGGTGGCGGCGGTGGTGCGGGCGGCGCTGGCCCGGTTGCAGGGGCAGGGGGCCGAACTGCGCGCCACCAGCGTGCCGCTGCATGCGCGCGGCATAGACATCTGGATGCCGGTCATCCTTTACGGAACCCTTGCCGGGCTTTGGGCCGATGGCGCGGGCACCGGGCTGAACCGCGACGAGATGGCGGCGATGGGCGAACGGCTCGCCGGCTGGCAACGCCGCAGCGGCGAGATCTCGGATGTGCTGCGGATCCTGCTGCTCGCCGCCGAGACCGCCCGCCGGAAATTCGGCTTCGCTCCCTATCTGCGCGCCCATGCCGAGGGGCGGAAGCTCTCGGAGGCATATTCCGGCGCGCTGGAGAGCGTGGATGTCCTCGCCATGCCCACCGTCGCCGGGATTGCCGGCAAGTTGCCGCCGGCCGGGGCGAGCCTGCGCGCGCGCTTCGATGCGGCGATCGAGACGACCGGGAACACCGCCCCGTTCAACCTGACGGGCCACCCGGCCATCACGGTGCCCTGCGGCATGGCCGATGGCATGCCGGTCGGGATGATGTTCATCGCGCGGCATGGCGACGAGGCCGCCCTGTTCCGCGCCGCGGCCGCCGTGGAGGCCACGACCCATATGCC